>CAIPNE010000335.1 GCA_903866355.1 uncultured Gammaproteobacteria bacterium | reverse complement strand
GGGTTGGTACTGGAGGCCCGTCCTACCGGTGCCGGGTGGTGGCGTTTGCGGTATTGGCGCGACGGCAAGGAAGGCTTGTTGAGCCTTGGCACGTACCCAGAGGTGTCGCTCAAGGATGCCCGCCGGCGCCGCGACGATATCCGCAAGCTTGTGGCCGCAGGCAAGGATCCCAGCGAGCACAGGAAGGCCGAAAAGGCGGAACGAGCCCGCGAGCGGGAATCCAAGGCGCTCGCCGATGCTGGCCTGCCCGGACCCGGCACATTCGAACATGTTGCCCGAATGTGGGTCTCCACTGTGCATGAGTCCAAGGTGACCCCGGCGCATGCGCAGCGCACACTCTCGCGGCTGGAGACACATGTTTTTCCTTGGCTGGGCCGCCGACCGATTGCCGATATCGAGGCGCCCGATCTGCTGGCCTGTCTGCGCCGCATCACAGCGCGTGGTGTCGTGGAAACCGCGCACCGGGTCAAGGACGCCTGCGGTCAGGTATTCCGCTTTGGCATCGGCGAAGGTGCCTGCAAGCGCAACCCGGCCGCCGATCTGCGGGACCAGTTGCCATCCGCCACGCGCAAGCACTTTGCCGCTATCACGCAGCCGGAGCAAGCCGGGAGCCTGTTGCGCAACATAGCGGCGTACAGCGGCCGCCCTGTGACTCGCGGTGCACTGTCGTTGTCGGCCTTGCTTCTCTTGCGGCCCGGCGAATTGCGCGCCATGGAATGGGCATGGGTGGACGTGGATGGCGCCATGTTGACTGTGCCCGGCGAACTGATGAAGCGCAAGAGAGCCGACAAGGGCAACGGCATCCCGCACCTTGTGCCGCTGGCGCCTCAAGCACTGGCGATCCTGGAAGAACTGCGACCCCTTACCGGGCATGGTCGCTACGTGTTCCCGTCGGAACGCGGCGGCGCGCGCTGCATGAGCGAAAACACTGTGCGCGCGGCTCTGCGTGCGCTGGGTTACAGCAATGACGAGATGACAGCGCATGGGTTCCGCGCCATGGCCCGCACGATGGCGGCAGAGCGGTTGAATGTGCAGCCCGAGGTGATCGAGGCGCAGTTGGCCCACACGGTGCCCGATGCGCTGGGCCGAGCCTACAACCGTACCCAGTACCTGGACCAGCGGCGTGCCTTGATGATCGCTTGGGCGGACTACATGGACCGCATTCGTGATGGGGCGAAAGTGCTGCCGTTCAAGAGCGCTTGATCGGCTTGACGCCGAGCACTGGGGACAATGCAGCCCCGGTGTGGGATCCGCTCGTGCAAGTTCCTGCGACTTGTCCGCATTTGTCCCCACATGTCCCCAGGCGGTGAACGCCGAAAAGCTCAATGTTGGCGCGGTGTCCCCATTGTCCCCAGTGTCCCCATCGAAAATGCGCAGGTTTCGACGGCACCCCCTTTGCGTTCGGATCTGGCTGGCGATCCAACGGGCGCGGGTGTCAACATCTGCGCCGGATATTTGCACCTGCTGCCGCGAGGCTCCCGTGGCGAATCGCAGTCCGCTGGCCTGCTGGCTCACGTGCAAGGCTTCGGTATCGCATGGCTTGCACACGGACAGGGCGAAGCGTGCCCGGCTTTCACCGGCTCGGTCAGACCCTCAGCCTGCAATCGTTCCACCAGACCCTCGACGTGCTTGGGCGTAAGGCTTGCTGCAGCCATGTGCCGGTAGCCGAGTTCCTGAAGTTGGCCTGCGCCACCAGCTCGAGGACGCATTCGCGATCGCGTTGGGTCGCGTAGATGCCGTCGCGTTGCGCCGGCACAGCTGCTTCAGCTCAGATTTCAGGTCTGGCATTCGTCGTCTTTCTGTTTCTCATCCTCCTGTTGTCTGTAAGTTGCCCCGGGGTATCGGTACGTTGTCGCTGGTATGTAGATTTCAGATAAGTGTTTCTGTCCGCCCCGAACGCCTGAGCGTTGCGGGAACTACAAGGGACACGGGACACCACTCCCGCTTTGTGCCGAGGTCTTCTTTCTCGCCGCCGCGGCACGCGGCATTGGCACCGATGGCGATTGCTGCTGCAAGTCGGTTTATCGGGTTGAGCCCTTGTCCCAGGGCTCGGGGTGCGCCAGATGGCGCTTCGGCTGACGTGGCACACGGGGAGCGGGCGGGGCAGATCGCGTTGCACGGTCTGCGGTTTTGACGCGCGGTGAGCCCGTCACTTGGGGCCATCACTTGCGCCAGCCACCGTAAGTCCTTGTCGGCCGGGGCAATTTGCGCGTCGTCACTACTGGCTGGCGCGGCGTAGTGACGACGCGGTTGGCGCAGGGTTTGGCTTGAGGCAGGGCGCTGCGGGATTGCAGCGGTTTGACTTCGGTCGTCG
>CAIPNE010000334.1 GCA_903866355.1 uncultured Gammaproteobacteria bacterium | reverse complement strand
TGCTAAGTCTTCCAGATTGAATTTCCAATTGCGCTGCGGGTCATCAATGCGGCTTTGCAGGCGCGAAAACTGCTCATCCTTGGAAATCAGCAAAAATAGTTTTAAGACCGTCGTGCCCTCGTCGACCAGCAATTTCTCAAAATGATTGATGTGATCGTAGCGACGAATGCAGGTTTTTCGATCAATCCATTGGTGTACACGCGTGATCAAAACATCTTCGTAGTGGCTGCGATTAAACACCCCAATGGTGCCCTTGCTAGGGCAGGCCTGATGCGCGCGCCATAAATAATCGTGGGCCAGTTCGCTTTTTTCCGGCTTCTTGAATGACGTCACGGACACGCCCTCCGGATTAATGCCGCGCAGTACATCGCGGATCACGCCGTTCTTGCCCGCGGCATCGATGCCCTGAATCACAATCAACACACTGCGCGAACTCTCCGCGAATAATTTGTGTTGGAGCCGAGAAATCGCCTTCAAATTTTCCAAAAAAATAGGCGTCATCGCCTCCCGTTCAAGTCCCTCGTCGTCGTTTGTTTTCCACGTTTTTAGCCGTAATTTCGGCGTCTCCCCCACTTGGAATTTCGCAAGGTTAATGGTCATGGGGTTTCCCTTCGCACTGACAAGACATTTTTTCGTGGAAATTCGTGGCGCAGTTTTCATTGGGCAAGCCATCTTTCGGCGCCGCCAGGCACCTTGTGCCTCAGCGGCTAGCCGCGCCTGTTTAATCCTCAAGCGAAGACGCGGAGCGCAGCGTAAACAGGGAATCTTGCGGCACATCTGCCGCCTTAGACAGACCCGCCGCATCCTGCACCACCAGACTATAGCCGCCATGCTCGTAGCGCACCTCGATGAGTGCAGCACTGTGCCTGGCGATGAAGGCGGCCCAAGCCGCATGCCCCATCGTAGTCGCCCAGGCCTGTAAATCGCTTGGCGCAACTGCGGCGCGATTCAAGCCGATCCAGTGCGGCATGGTGTCCTGGCGAATCTCTAAAACCAAAGACTCGGCCCAAGGTCTGGCCGGGTCATTCGCGTACCGAAAACTGGCTGGGTAGAGCATGGCCAAGCCCGCAAAGCCCAGTAGCGCTAGCGGCACCGCAAGGAGATTCACTGGGGCATGCCACGCGTTAAGCGCCCGCGTAGGTTGGTGAGAAACTAACTCCGGGGCGGGGCGCGCAGCGCGGATGGCCAAAGGAATCGCGGCGACCAACAACGCCAAGCCGGGGTACAGTGAGGCGACCGCCCGCCAGCTGCCATCCCCAAAAAACACCGGCGCAGCACTGAATAAGCCGAGGACCGAAACCCCCGCCAAAATCGCCACCGGCGGGCATTTTTTTTGCACCCTAAACAACGCCCCAACGCTAATCACCGTCCACAGCGTGGTGAGCCAAATGGTTGGGTGGGCAACCACGAACCGCAGGAACGCCCGGCCGCCACGCTGTGCCTCACCAACGGGTTGTGGGCGAAAACCCAACGTAGCGCCTAACGCTTGTTGCGTGAAATAACAGGCTTTCACCAGACCAACGCCCAGTGCTTTAAACAACGGGCGTTGGTCTTGCCGAATGGCGACGACAGCCGCGTGGTACATCAGCGAACTGGCAGCGCGTTCCGATAGGCCTGGGTGTTGTGCTTCCAGCCAGTTGGAGGCCTCTTTCCAATCGGTACCACGGGCGAGTCCGAGCGCCGTATAAGCTGCATTCGCGTTCGCACTACCTGCCGGATGGCCGTACGCAAAACTCAGCGCGGCAGACAACAACACCCCCGCCAGCGAAGCGCCTACTGCTGCCGCTAGCGCCCCGCGAAACGCGCGGCGCCACTGCGTCGCCAAACCCAAACTGACCGCAAAGGCCATTAGCGCCGGCATTAACGGGTTATAGGGCCTAATGGCATAGGCGAGGACCAGCGCCAATAAGCCCACGACGGCCAAACCGCGGTCGCGCTGAGCCAACGCAAGCAACAGCACGGCATAGCCTGCCGCCGACAGCGTAATGCTATTGATTTCTGACAGCGGGATACCGGCATAGGGCCAAGTCCACATTAGCAAGGCGAAACCTGCCGCCATCGCCGCTGGGCGGCCAGCCACGCGAGCCAGCGCTGCCATGAAAGCGGTAATGCCCAACGCCGCTAGCGCTGCGTGCACCCCGAGCAAACCCAACAGGGTCGCGCCGCCCAGATCAAACGCCAAAAGATTTAGCGCGGTGCTCAAGGGGCGCCTAGAGTTGATGGGATTAAAAGTTGGTGCTGGCCATTCCAAAACCTGCTGATAGTAAGCCGCAGCATCCGAATAAGGCAGAAAGCCGGCCAAGCGTTCCATCGGCGCGAATTGCCACACAGCAGGCGCGGAAATGGCACTGCCCAGCACGAGCGCACACACGCTGAGGCACACCAGCAAAAAGCCAGCGTCGCCGCGCATCGGCTGCGGCCCACGGCGGTCAAAGGCCAGCCCCACCGCCAACAGGCTCGAGACCACCGTACCCACCGCAAGCCCTCGGGGTAGCGCGGCACCGAGGTCGGTCTGGCCCAGCCACCAACCTGCGAGCGTACCCGCCACCAGCACCGCAACCGTCACAGCGCTAGGGAAAAGATAACGTTTAAACAATCTCAAGCCGCAGCACCTGTTTTCTGACAACCACCAAGACACACCCAGCCCCAGCAATGGGGCGAGACCCACGCCCATTTCACCCCGCCGTAGCAGGCTTGCGTTAAGCTTGCCGCGACGAGCAACGCAGGGGTTTAGCTGCGAACCTACTTTAACGGGTGTCGACCCTTCAAGCTGCGGGTGGCGCGGACTTTAGGCATAAAAGCCGCAGTGTTCACCCCATTAGCTAGGGTTAAACCATCCGCCTGGATCTTCTGGCGAAATTTCTGGCATAGCGAGCCGCGAGCCCCTCGGCAAAGCCAGGTCGCAATGGTTAAATTTCTGGTCTGGATTGAAGGTTCCCCACTTCGCCTTGCCCCCTAGATCACTACAGCAATCCTCGTCGCTGATTAGACGGAGCTAAACGTTTGAACCATTCTTTTTCTGCCGAAACCTTCGAGACCGAAGCCCTGCGCTACCAGCAGCGCAGGCAATCACATTGGAGTGCCATTGCAAGCAGTACTAGCCGCTCTTGGGGGGCGTACTATCACCGACGGCTACAGATTACCTATCGCCAATTGGTCCCGGTAGGCGCCACAGTGTTGGAGATCGGTTGTGGCGGCGGCGACTTACTAGCTGCCCTCGAACCGGCCGTTGGCGTGGGGGTGGACTTTTGCCCGGAGGCCTTGGCGACAGCGCGCGCGGCACACCCAGGCCTCATTTTTATGCACGCCGATGCGCACCATCTCGCTTTAGAAGCACGCACCTTCGACTACATCATTCTCTCGGATTTGGTCAACGATCTCTGGGACGTGCAGGCCGTGTTGATCGGCTTGCAGGCTTACTGCGCCCCCCACACCCGGCTCATTCTCAATTGTCATCGCCACCTGTGGAATATCCCGCTGCGCATCGCCCAAGCAGTGGGCATTGCAACGCCCAATCTCCCCCAAAACTGGCTCACCCGGCACGACCTGATTAATCTGCTGGAGATCACGGGCTTTCAATGTTTGCGGGGCTGGAACGAAATTATCCTACCAGTGGGCATGCCCCTAGGCGCCGATTTTGCCAACCGCTACCTCGCCAAAATATGGCCCTTCTACGCGCTAGGCTTGGCTAATTTTATGGTGGCACGCCCGCTACAAAAACCTCTGTGCGCCAACCCCACTGTGTCGGTCATTGTGGCTGCCCGCAATGAGTCCGGACACATCGAGGAATTGCTGGCACGCCTCCCGGAAATGGGTGGCGGGACCGAAATTATTTTTGTCGAAGGCAACTCCACTGACGACACCTTCGCCACCATTCAACGCTGTATAGCTGCCCACCCCGAGCGCCGATGCCAACTGCTCAAACAAACCGGCAAAGGCAAAGGCGACGCCGTGCGACTGGGTTTTGACCAGGCAAGCGGCGACATTCTGATGATTCTTGACGCCGACATCACGGTGCCTCCAGAAGACCTACCCCGCTTCTACGCACTCCTGGCTGACGGCGCGGCCGAATTTGTAAACGGCGTGCGGTTGGTCTATCCGATGGCCGATGATGCG
>CAIPNE010000333.1 GCA_903866355.1 uncultured Gammaproteobacteria bacterium | reverse complement strand
GTGTGCGCTCGCGTTGCGTTGGCAGCGGCGCAAGCCAACCGCGCAGGAAACCCACCCACCCTGCTGGCGGTCAGCAAGCGACAGCCGGCAGCGGCGCTGCGCGCACTGGCCGCCGCGGGACAGACGGCCTTCGGCGAGAATTATGTCCAAGAAGCGCTGCCTAAGATGGCGGCATTGGCCGACCTCAACTTAAGTTGGCACTTTATTGGGCGGATACAGCGGAATAAAACCCGCGACATCGCCGCCAACTTTGACTGGGTGCATACCTTGGATCGGGCCGAAATAGCCACGCGCCTCTCCGCGCAAAGGCCCGCCACGCAGCCGGCGCTGCAATGCCTCATCGAGGTCAATGTCAGCGGTGAGGCGTCAAAAGCCGGGGTTGATCCGGCGGGGTTGCCGGCGCTCGTGGCACTCGTACGTACCTTGCCGCGGCTCACGCTGCGGGGCCTCATGTGTCTGCCGGCCCCAACGGCCACCGAGCGTGAACAGCGCCTACCCTTTCGCCAACTCAGAGAGCTACGTGATGCGTTGGGTGGTCCGGGACTAGAGGAACTCTCCATGGGCACCTCTGCGGATTTCGCAGCGGCCATTGCCGAGGGTGCCACACTGGTGCGCATCGGCACGGCGCTATTTGGTCCGCGCAGCGCGAACTGAGACGCCAGCGATGGTGCTAAACTCGCGCGTGTGTGTCCCAGCGGAAGCAGCAATTTTATGACTGACACTATCGCCTTGATTGGCGCCGGCAACATGGGCCTCGCACTTGCGGGTGGGTTGGTCAAGGGCGGCCATGCCCCGCGGTCTATCCGCGTCGCCGACACCGTCCACGCCGCAGCTCAGCGCCTAGGCGATACCCTGGGGGTGACCGTGTGCCACGACAACGCAACCGCCTTGGCGGGCGCCTCGGTGCTCGTGCTGGCCGTCAAACCACAGCAGATGCGCGCACTGACGCGCGAACTCAGCGAGGTGCCCGGACTCGCGCAGATGTTGGTGTTGTCGATTGCCGCAGGCATTACCACCACTACCCTCGCTGGTTGGCTGGGCCCGGCCACCGCCATCGTTCGCAGTATGCCAAACACGCCCGCACTGATTCGTCGCGGCACGGCAGCGCTGTATGCCACACCCGAAGTCAGCGCCGCACAGCGGGCGCTGGCAACGGTCATTATGGGCGCCGTTGGGCAAGTGCATTGGCTAGAGGACGAATCCCAAATGGACGCCGTCACGGCGCTCTCCGGCAGCGGTCCAGCCTACGTCTTTAGACTCCTCGAGTGTTTAGAAGAGGCTGGGGTTGATTTGGGTTTGCCCGCGCCGCTGGCACGCGCCTTGGCGCTGGAAACCGTGGGTGGCGCCGCCGCGCTCGCACAGGGATCCCCGCTGTCGCCGTCCGTCTTGCGCGTGCAGGTCACCTCACCCGGTGGCACCACTGAACGTGCGCTCCAAGTCTTAAACGAGGGTAACCTTGATGAGCTGTTCCAGCGCGCACTGCGTGCCGCGCGCGACCGCTCACGCACCCTAGCCGAGGAATTTGGCGTCCCATGAGCGGGGGTTATTTCGCCGGCGCCGCGATTTTCGTGCTCGACACGATCTTCGGCTTATACATCGGTGCGGTGCTGTTACGGTTGTTGCTGCAGTGGGCACGCGCGGATTTCTATAACCCGCTGTCGCAGGCCGTGGTCAAAATGACCAATCCCCTGCTGCGCCCACTGCGCCGCCATATCCCGGCGGTGGGGCGCATCGACACCGCCAGTGTCGTACTGGTGCTGGTGCTGCAACTGCTCAATATCGGCATTTCCGTGCAGCTCGCCGGCGGCAGCACCCGGCCCAGTGGGCTACTGATCGTAGCCCTCGCCGGGCTGTTATTAAAAATAATTTATCTACTGACCGTCGCCATTTTGATTCAGGTAGTCGCGAGTTGGATGGCGCCAGGTAGCCGCAATCCCGTGTTGTCTCTGGCGGATTCGATCACCGCGCCACTGCTCCAGCCGCTGCGCGCGCGCTTGCCGGCGCTGGGAGGTCTTGACCTATCACCGATGGCAGCCCTGATGGGGCTCCAGTTGGTGATCATGTTGGGGGTCACACCGCTGCGCGACTTCGGACTCTCACTGCTCTGAGCACCCACCACAGCGATTGGTGCGAACAACGGGCAGAGGGCCTGATTCTGCGTTTGCGCGTGCAACCGCGCAGCCAACGTGAGGGAATAGAGGCGGTCCATGGCGGGCGACTTAAGGTACGGCTCAGCGCCCCACCCGTAGACGACAAAGCCAACACCGCGTTGCTCACCCTGCTGGCCCGCGAGTTCAAAGTGCCGCGCCAAAGCATCAGCATTACCCATGGCATGCACAGCAATCAAAAAACCGTGAGCCTGCCTTGCCCAGCGGCACTGCCGGACTGGTTTATCGACCTGCGGGCCGCGGTTGCGTGCCCTAACCCCAGTCTTTAGACTCGGCTCCCCGCGCCTGTCGCCGCAGCCTCGCCCAGAGTTCATGTCAAACGGATTCCCTCACGACAGCGTCGGACTGGTAACTCCCCAGCGACGCGCCTTCACCGAGCCACTTGAGCTCGACAGTGGTGCCACGCTTGATCACTACGAACTGGTCTTTGAGACCTATGGCGAACTCAACGCAGCCCGCGATAACGCGGTGCTTATTTGCCATGCGCTGAGCGGTGACCACCACGCTGCGGGCTACCATGAGCCAGGATCACAGCGGCCAGGCTGGTGGGACAATCTCATCGGTCCCGGCAGGCCGCTAGACACCCGCCGATTCTTCGTCGTTTCGCCCAATAATCTCGGAGGCTGTGCCGGATCGACAGGGCCCTTGAGTATCAATCCGGCAACCGCCCAGCCTTATGGCCCAGATTTTCCCTTTGTTACCGTGCGCGACTGGGTGAAAACCCAAGCCCGACTTGCCGACGCGTTAGGCATCGGGTGCTGGGCGGCAGTCGTGGGTGGCAGCTTAGGCGGGATGCAGGCGCTGCAATGGGCGGTGGATTTCCCCGATCGCGTGCGGCATGCCCTCGTGATTGCGGCGGCAGCCAAACTCTCCACCCAGAACATCGCCTTTAACGAGGTGGCGCGGCACGCCATTCGCTCTGATGCTAATTTCCACGGGGGACGCTATTTCGAGAAAGGCGTGGTGCCTGCACATGGCTTGATGTTGGCGCGCATGCTGGGACACATCACCTATTTGTCAGACGATGTCCTGATGTCGCGCTTTGGTCGCGAGTTACGCGACGGCAAACTCAATTTCGGCTTCGACGTCGAGTTTGAAATTGAAAGTTATCTGCGGCATCAAGGCGAATCCTTCGTTAAGCGCTTTGATGCCAACACCTATCTGCTGATGACAAAATCGCTCGACTACTTCGACCCCGCGGCAAACGCCCCGGATCACGACCTGCGCAAAGCGCTGGCCGGCGCCAGCGCGCGCTTTTTGGTGATCTCTTTCAGCAGCGATTGGCGGTTCGCCCCAGCTCGCTCACGGGAAATTGTGCGTGCCCTGCTGGATGCCGATCGCGACGTCAGCTACGTCGAGATTGAGTCGGAACAGGGGCATGACTCCTTCTTGCTCGAAGTACCGCTCTACCACCGGGTGCTACGAACCTATTTTCAGCAAATGCCTATCGCCGGGGCGCCGGCGTGACCATGCGCGAGGAGCAAACACTCATCGCGCGGTGGATCCGCAATGGCAGCCGAGTTCTCGATCTCGGCTGCGGCAACGGCGCACTGCTCGCACACCTGAAATCGGCGCGCGGAGTCTCTGGCTACGGCATTGAAATCGACAGTGAAAACATCGTGCGGTGCCTAGAAGCCGGCGTAAACGTTATTCAATCAGATTTGGACCGCGGGCTGTCCGATTTTGACGACGATTCGTTTGACTACGTCATCATGACGCAGACCCTGCAAGCTACCCGCTACCCAGACCGGCTCTTGCGGGAGATGCTGCGGGTGGGGCGCGAGGCCATCGTGACCTTCCCTAACTTTGGCCACTGGAAATGTCGGCTGCAAGTGCTCACTGGCCGCATGCCGGTCACCCGGCACCTGCCCAACACTTGGTACAACACAGCCAATATCCACATGTGCACGGTGCGGGACTTCGAAGCGCTGTGTGCCAGCGAAGGCTTGGAGATTCTGGAGCGCGAGGCGCTGGATAGTGCGCACCGCACGACTGCCGCGATGCGGCTGCTACCCAATCTGCTGGCTGAAATCGCGCTGTATCGATTTCGTCGCCGCTAGGCTAGGGCTGGCGAAAGTCCTCGATCGCCCCGGCGTAATCGATAGTCAACGGCGCATGATCCGAAAACCGCTCGCCCGTATAAATAGCCGCCGCCAGTACCCGTTCACGCAGCCCCGGACTCACAATATGGTAGTCGATGCGCCAACCCACGTTGTTCGCCCGGGCCTGCCCACGATTGGACCACCACGTGTATTGGTCGGCCGCTTGATTCACCACGCGAAAAGCATCTACGTAGCCTACTTCATCAAAGAGCTGGTCTAGCCAGGCGCGCTCGGCTGGCAAAAAACCGGAATTCTTCTGATTGCCACGCCAATTGCGTAGGTCGATTTCCCGATGCGCAATGTTCCAGTCGCCGCACAGGATGTACTGCTGTGAGCTAGCCCGCCGTGCGCGCAAGACCGGCAGCAAACGCGCTAGAAAATCGAACTTAGCGACTTGGCGCTCGTCACTGGAAGAACCCGAGGGCAAATACAACGAGGCCACGCTCAAGCTGCCGAAATCCAGCTGCAGATAGCGGCCTTCGCGGTCAAAGTCCGGCCAGTCCAGCCCCCTCACCACCCGGTCGGGCTGGTGGCGGCTAAACACCGCCACGCCGCTGTAACCGGGTTTAACGGCGTCCTCAAACCAAGTGTGCCAACCTGGGGGGGATCGCAGTAGGTCCTCGAGCTGTGCCAACTGGGCTTTGGTTTCCTGAAAACAAATCACGTCGGCGTCTTGAGCTTCCAGCCACGTCAGCATGCCTTTGCGATGGGCCGAGCGGATGCCGTTACAGTTGAGTGTGATGATGCGCATAAAATTGCCCTGAAAAGACGGTGTAGGAAGTCCCACTGCGGCTGACTATCATAGCGTTACTTCCATCACCTACGAGCCCGTCATGCAGGACTACCAACGTGCGTTTATTGAATTTGCCGTGGCGCGAGGCGCCCTGCGCTTCGGCAGCTTCACGTTGAAATCTGGACGCCTGAGCCCCTATTTTTTTAATACCGGTGTATTTGACTCAGGCCACGCCGTGCGCGCGCTAGGTGAGTACTACGCAGCCGCCCTCATCGCCAGTGGGCTGCGCTTTGAGATGATCTTCGGCCCCGCGTACAAGGGCATTCCACTGGGTGCTGCTATCGCCATTGCGCTGGACCGCGAGCACGGCCGCGATGTGCCATTTTGCTTCAACCGCAAAGAAGTCAAAGACCACGGTGAAGGCGGCAGCACGCTGGGCGCGCCATTGGCGGGTGAGGTCGTTATTGTGGACGACGTGATCTCTGCCGGAACCTCCGTCAATGAGTCGGTGGGCATTATTCGCGCCGCCAACGCAACGCCAGCGGGTGTCATGATCGCGCTAGATCGGCAAGAGCGGGGCGGTGGTCCGTTATCGGCCGCTCAGGAAGTGCGCCAACAGCACGGCATCCCAGTGCTGTCCATTGTTAATCTCTCGCACTTAGAGACCTACCTGGGTGAACGCCAAGACAGCACAGCACCCTTAGCAGCCATCCGCGCCTATCGCGCAGAATATGGTGTTAAGGGGGCTTGAGTCGCGCCCGCATGAGTCGCTAACACCGACAGGCTTGCGAACTACTAGTAAACCACGACGTGCCTCCTAGATTGGCCAAGGGGGTGAGAACCAAAATGAGCAAAATTCTGCAGGGCTGTTGCTTCAGCATGATCCTCGCCGTGACCCCGGCGGCGTGGGCGGGCATTAAGTGTTGGACCAACTCCGACGGTGTTCGCGAGTGCGGGAATACCGTGCCGGCTGAATATGCGCAAGCTGCGCATGACGAAAAAAGCGCCGATGGCATCACTCGACGCACGCAAACACAGGCCAAAACGCCCGATGAAGTCGCGGCCGATCGCATCGCGCAGAAAGCGAAGGCGGAAAGCGATCAGGCCATCGCCAGCACCGCCAAACGTCAGCTGGCCGCGGACAAAGTTCTCCTCGATACTTTTGCCACCGAAGAAGACATCGCGCTCGCGCTCGCCGGGCAACTCTCCAACATCGACGCCCAAGTCAAGGTCAGCACCAGCCAAGTGGTCAAGCTAAACAAGACCCTAGACGACCTGATTCGTCAGGCCGCCGACCTTGAACGCAGCGCGCACCCAGTACCCGAGCACCTCGCACAGAATATCGCCAAACAGCGGCGTGCGATTGTGAACGAGCAAGGGTTCATTGCCACAAAACAGGCAGAAAAAGAGACCATCAAGGCTAAGTTTGCCAGTGCGTTAGTGCGTTTCCGCGAACTCCACGCGACTAAATAACCGCTTGTGGGCCAGCACCTTCCCGCCCGGGATGGACGCTAAAAATACCCCGCGCCAACACGGGCCATTGCCCGTCCCAACCGGCATAGGGCGAGACTCGATAGCCGCTACGCACAAACTGCCCAAGCCGCCCGCTGAGCGTGACCAACAGCAAATTCGCCGCGCTATTGATCTCGGCGCGGTCAGGCTGGAGGTCGTGGGTTAGCACACCCTCGCGCAAAATTTGCCTGAACTGGGTCTCCAGTCGGTCAAAGAACTGCGCCACCCGGGCGCGCAGACGCTCATTTTCGCCAACCAGAATATCGCCCATCAACACCCGCGTAATGCCTGCGTTGCGCTCGGCAAACAGCAACACCATGCTGGCAATACGCGCGCAGCGTGCTAGGCACTCGTGGTCTTCTTCGAGAATGCGGTTTACTAGCCCAAAAACGGCGTCTTCGGCGAAGTCGATCAAGGCGTCGAACATCTTTGCCTTGCTAGGGAAATGGCGATACAGCGCCGCCTCCGACACCCCGACGGCCGCGGCGAGGTTGGCCGTCGTAATACGCGAACCCGGCCGCAACTCTAGCTCGCGAGCCAGCACTTCGAGAATCTCCTGGCGGCGACCCGTTTTCACCCGCGTTCGATCAGCGTACCAATACCGCTATCCGTAAACAGTTCCAACAGCACCGCGTGCTCAATCCGCCCATCGATAATATGGGCGCGCGGTACGCCAGCCTGCACGGCATCCAGCACGGCATCCATTTTAGGCAACATGCCGCCACTGATCGTGCCGTCGGCCATTAGTGCGGCGACTTCGCTGGCCCCCAAACCGCTCAACAAGTCGCCCTGCTTGTTCAGCAAACCGCGGATATTGGTCAGCACGATGAGTTTTTCGGCCTGCATGACTTCGGCAATTTTGCCGGCCACTAGATCCGCGTTGATGTTGTAGGAAGCGCCATCAGGACCCACCCCAATCGGGGCAATGACGGGAATAAAATCGCCGCGAGTAAGGTAATCGAGCACCGGTCGATTGATCCCGCTGACCTCGCCAACCTGGCCAAGGTCTACTGACGCGCTATCGCTCCCCGCTAGGCCACGCTGTTTCAACACCAATTTACGCGCATGGATGAGTGGACCGTCCTTGCCGGTGAGTCCGATCGCGCGCCCACCGTGGGAGTTGATCAGCGTGACGATTTGCTTATTTACCACCCCGCCCAACACCATTTCCACCGCTTCCATGGTTTCGGCATCGGTCACCCGCATACCCTCGATGAAGCGGCTTTCCTTACCCAAACGCTGCAGTAGCGAGTCGATTTGGGGACCCCCGCCGTGCACGATAATGGGATGAATGCCGACCAGTTTCATCAACACCAAGTCGCGCGCGAAGGCACTTTTTAGCGCCTCGTCCACCATCGCGTTGCCGCCGTACTTAATCACCATGCACTTGCCCTGATAACGCTGGATATAGGGCAATGCTTGGGTGAGAACCTGAGCGGCAATCAGCGCCGGATCGGGCGCTAGTGGAGAGGCAATAGGCTGCATAAGCGTTTTTTAGAACTCAGAACGGTAAAGTCAGGGTTGGATCCAGCGTGGTGAGGAGCTCACGGAACTGCGCTTGAATCGCCAACAGCGCGGCGTGGTCATCGCCCTCAAAACGCAGCACCAAACACGGTGTGGTGTTGGAGGGTCGAATAAGCCCCCAGCGGTCGGCGTAATCCACCCGTAAACCATCGATGAGGGTGATTTCCCCCGGCGCAAAATTGGCGCTCGCCAACACGCGTGCCATAAATTCTGCGTGGTGGGATTCCGGCATGTCGAGGTGCAGTTCGGGGGTCCCGTGGAGGTCAGGTAACTCGGCGAAAACTTGCTCAGGCCGACGGCCCGTGTTGGTCAAAATTTCCAGCAGCCGCGCGGCCGCGTAGATGGCGTCGTCAAAGCCATACCAACGTTCGGCAAAAAACATGTGGCCCGTCATTTCGCCGCCTAAAAGCGCGCCGGTTTCCTGCATCTGGGCTTTGATCTGCGAATGGCCGCTTTTCCACATGATGGGCTGGCCACCAGCAGCTCGAATGACCTCGCCCAGCTTGCGTGAGCATTTGACGTCGTAAACCACCGCTGCACCAGGTTGGCGTGATAGTAGGTCGCGCGCGAACAGCATGAGCTGTCGGTCAGCCCACAGGATTTTACCCTGGCGGTCGACCACCCCCAACCGGTCGCCGTCACCATCAAAAGCGAGGCCTAAATCGGCCCGCTCATGTTTGACAGCGAGGATCAGATCCTCAAGATTTTCCGGTTGGCTAGGATCTGGCTGATGGTTCGGGAACTCGCCATCAAGCTCACAATGCAGCTCGATGACGTCATGGCCCAGCGCGCGCAGCACATCCGGCACCACCAGTCCTGCCACGGCATTGCCACAGTCCACGACCACTTTCAGGGCGTTACTTAAGGCTACCGGGATGTCATCGCTGATCCGGCGGATGTAATCGCTGAGGATATCGAGGTGCTGGTAGGTACCGGCACCCGTGGTGAACGCTTGTGCCTCGATGCGTTGTCGAATGGCCTGCACCGCGTCGCCCATCAGGGTCTCGCCATTGAGCACGATTTTCAGGCCGTTGTACTCCGGCCCATTGTGGCTGCCGGTCAGCATCACCCCGGTGCGGGTATCCAAATAATGCGTGGCAAAATACAACACCGGGGTGGGTGTGATACCGATGTCCACCACGTCGCGCCCAGCAGCACGCAAACCCGCCACCAGCGCTTGGTGTAGTTCTGGGCTCGAGCGCCGGCCATCGCGCGCCACCGCCACGGTTTGCTGCCCCCGCGCAATCGCCTCAGACCCAATCGCGCGGCCAATCTGCTCAACCGCGTGGGAGGTGAGCGTTACCCCGGCCACCCCACGAATGTCATAACCACGAAAAATGACCGGCGCGATGGCAGATGGCTCGGGTGGGGTCACGGCTGGCGGGAATAAACTCTCATCCAAATCGCTATCGATAGCCTGCAGATTGGGCGCCGCGGCGGGCGCGACCGAGTCGAACACGAGTCCCACGGGCACCGCCGGCAGTTGCGCGCTTTTTGATAAAAGCCCTTCGAGCTCAGGGTATTCCCCGGCGAGGATGGCGCGCAGCGCGCCGGCATACACCGTGCTTGCCTCGTTGGGCACAGACGCGTGGCGACGGCGCCACCAGCGCGCGGCGAGCGCCCCGGCCAGCACCAACCCACCGAGGAGGAGCACTAAATTAGCCGAACGCGGCGAGCTTTCCAGGCTAGCGCTCGTGGCTTTGGCGCGCTGAAAAATCCGCCAGCGGGCGCCCGGAACCGCTGCACTCAAGATATCCACACCGTCAGGCCGGCTAGCCACGGCATTGCGGGCGATGACCAGTGGCGGCGCTCCCGCGCCCACCTGCCGCAGTTCCAGCGGCAAATCCTTAGCCGCCAGCGCCAGGAAGCGTTCGCGTAGCCCGGCTGGGGATAGCGCAAGGTGGAGAAAACCAATGGGCGTACCGCTGGGTGGCACGCGTCGCACGATGGCGATGTGCTCGTCCGCGGTGCCGCCAAGTTGGATCTCGGCGTAGACGGGGGTTTCTTGGGCGCCCGCTCGCCGCAGCAGGTCGATTGCCGCGTAGGTAAGTGGTGGATGAACGCTGGTGTCCGGTTCAACCGTGCCGACCGGAATCAGACGCAGACGCAGAGCGCCCGGCACGCCCGCCGCAAGCGCGTCGCCAAGCGTTACGCGGGCGGCGTCATCAGCCCCACCGAGGGCCGTCACCACCCGGGGGTCTTGGGCGTAGCGCTCAAGGATTTCCTGCGTGGGGAGCAACGCACCGGCAAGCGCAACGCCAAATTGGTTCGCGCGCTGGCTAGAAATGAGCAGCGCGGCGTCCGCCTCAGCAAGCTGATGGTCAGCGTAGCGATTACTCAGCACCACGCCCACACCGACCACCACCGCCGCCACCAGCAGCACCGCGCCCCACAACCGGCGGCCCTGCAGCCGGCGCAAAGACTGGGAAAGGCTAGCTGCGCTTAGCACGGTAACGTTCGGCGATCAGCGCGATGAGGGCTTGAGCCAGCGTGTGTTTGGAGGCCTTCGCCAGTTGGATTTCTCCCCCACGCCAGAACACCGAGAGTTGATTCTCATCGCTGTCGAAACCAATGCCCGGCACGCCGACAAGATTAGCAGCGATGAGATCGAGCGATTTGGACTCGAGCTTGGCGCGGGCGTGGTACTCGAGGCGTTCGGTTTCGGCGGCAAAACCCACCGTAAACGGGGCATCTGGGCACGCCGCCACGTGGGCAAGGATATCTTTAGTGGCCACCAGCGTCAGGGTCAGCGCCCCCGGGCTTTTCTTGATTTTTTGGGTCGCGGGCGCGGTGGTGTAGTCAGCCACCGCCGCACTGCCGATGAAAATGTCGCACGCTGGTACGCGCGCCATCACCGCTTCAAACATCTCTTGAGCACGTTCAACACACACCACCTCGCAGCCCGGCGGTGGCGCAACAGCGGTTGGACCGGCGACCAACAGCACCTGGGCGCCGGCAGCACGCGCGGCAGCAGCCAGTGCAAAGCCCATTTTGCCGGAACTCCGATTGGTCAAGAAACGCACGGGATCGAGGGGTTCGCGAGTGGGTCCGGCGGTAATCAGTACGGTCAGGCCCGTGAGCGCACCAGTGCTCGCAAAGTGCGCGGCAGCAGCGGCCACAATGTCGCTGGGTTCGGCCATGCGCCCGGGGCCAATCTCTCCGCAAGCCTGCGCACCGGACATGGGGCCGCAGAAAACCACGCCGCGGGCCGCGAGCAGTGCGGCGTTAGCGACGGTTGCCGGGTTGGACCACATCAGACGATTCATCGCGGGCGCCACGAGGATCGGCGCTGCCGTGGCGAGACACAGCGTGCTCGCAAGATCATTGGCGAGCCCATGTGCGAGGCGGGCGAGAAAGTCGGCACTCGCCGGTGCCACCAAAATTAAATGCGCCCACCGTGCTAGCTCGATGTGACCCATCGCGGCCTCTGCGGTGCTATCGAGCAGGTCGGTGTGAACCGGCTCGCCAGAAATGGCCTGGAAAGCGAGCGGCCGAATAAATTCTTGGGCCGCCGGCGTCATGACAACCTGCACCCGCGCGCCGGCCGCGCGCAGTTGTCGCACGATATCGGGCGTCTTGTAGGCGGCAATGCCGCCGGTGACAATCACACAGATTTGTTTGTGCGCGAGCGAACTCATATGCTTTGGATTGGGTGGCGCGCCCGAATTGTAACGCAAGGAACGCGTTGCAGTGCGCGCCGCATCTGGAGCCTTGCTCCGTCACTCAAACAAGGATGTTTAGATGACTCTCAAACAGTTCCCGGCCGCCGAGCGGCCCCGCGAACGTCTGCTGGCCCATGGCCCGCTACCGCTGACCGATGCCGAGCTCTTGGCAATATTCCTGCGCACCGGGACAGGCGGGCGTGACGCGCTCGCCTTGGCGCGCGAGTTGCTGGCCCGCACCGGAGGGCTGCGGCAATTGGTCGACCTGCCGTTAGTCGATTTCCTAACCCTGCCGGGGCTGGGTCTTGCTCGTTATGCGGAACTCCAGGCCGCGCTGGAGCTAACCCGGCGATATTTTCGCACCAACCTAGACCGTCGACCTGCCATCAGCGGACCAGATGGCGCCAAGGATTTTCTGGTGGCGCAGTTCAAGTCGCTGCGGCGCGAAGTCTTTGCTTGCCTGTTCCTCGACACTCGACACCAGCTAATTGCTTTCGAAGTGCTATTCTTTGGCACCCTCGACGCCACCACGGTGCATCCTCGTGAAGTGGTGAAAAGGGTATTGGAACTGAACGCCGCCGCCGTGATCCTGGCCCACAATCACCCCTCTGGGGTGGCCGAGCCTAGCGCCGCAGACCAAGCGCTCACTCGTCGTTTGCGCGAAGCGCTAGCGCTGGTGGATGTTCGGGTGCTTGATCACATCGTGGCGGCAGACGGTTGCGCGGTCTCCTTTGCGGACCGTGGATGGCTTTAAGGAAAAATCGACTTGGCGGACTCGCTTAAAACAGCTAGACTCCGGCGCCCGCTTCGTCAATAACTATAGGCACGAGTGTCATGTCCCGAGTTTGTCAGGTCACCGGTAAAGGTCCCCTTTCCGGCAACAACGTTTCCCACGCGAACAACAAGACGCGTCGACGCTTTCTGCCGAATCTTCATTCGCGGCGGATTTGGGTCGAAACCGAACAGCGCTTCGTCACCCTACGCATCAGCAGCCACGGGCTGCGGATTATCGACAAGCGTGGAATCGACGTGGTTCTCAAAGAAATCCGCGCCCGCGGCATCCAAGTGTGAGGTGATCCATGCAAGAAAAAATTAAGCTCGTGTCGAGTGCCGGAACTGGTCACTTCTACACCACCACGAAGAACAAGCGTAACAATCCCGAAAAATTGAAGCGCGAGAAGTACGATCCCGTGGTGCGTAAGCACGTTTTGTACAACGAAGCTAAAATTAAATAAGGTCGCGCTGTACAGACAAAAAAACCCGCTTTCG
>CAIPNE010000332.1 GCA_903866355.1 uncultured Gammaproteobacteria bacterium | reverse complement strand
GACTGCTTATAGCCACCAAAAGGTGCCAGCGGGTTGTAACGCCCACCATTGACCGAAATCTGCCCGGTGCGGATTTTTTTCGCGACCTCGATGCCGTGCTCTTTCGTGCCAGCCCAAACGTTGCCGCCCAAACCATAGATAGTGTCGTTCGCGATACGCACCGCATCGGCCTCATCCTTAAAGGGGATGATGGTCAACACCGGCCCGAAGATTTCTTCGCGGGCGATGGTCATGTCGTTGGTGACATCGGCAAACACGGTTGGCTTCACGTAGAAACCTTTATCTAAACCTTCGGGAGCATCGGCACCACCGGTGACCAGTCGCGCGCCTTCGGCCACCCCTTGGTTGATCAGTTTTCGAATCCGTTCACGCTGAATAGCCGAAATAACCGGCCCAAGCTTCACGTCGCCGGCAATCGGATCGCCGATGGTGAAGGTTTCGGCGGCTTTTTTGGCCAGTGCGACCGCTTCTTCATAGCGAGATTCCGGCACGAGCATGCGCGAGGGCGCAATGCAGGCCTGTCCAGAATTGAGGTAGCACTCGTTCACGCCGGCCTTGACGGCTTTTTCCATGTCAGCGTCTTCGAGGATCACGTGAGGCGACTTGCCACCGAGTTCTAGCGCGACGCGCTTGATCGTCTGCGCCGCAATTTCTGCAACACGACGGCCAGCACGGGTAGAACCGGTGAAAGACACCATGTCGACTTCCGGATGTCCCGCCAATACTTCGCCGACCACCGGGCCATAGCCCGTGACCAGATTAAACACCCCGGCGGGTAGCCCACAGGCGTGGATGACCTCGGCCAGAATGAAGGCCGTGCTGGGCGCAACTTCGCTGGGTTTGAGCACGATGGTGCAGCCGGCGGCGAGGGCAGGAGCTACTTTGAGCATGATTTGGTTGATGGGGAAATTCCACGGGGTGATGGCCGCGACCACCCCGATGGCTTCGCGTACCACCAAGGAAGTGCCCACTTGTTCTTCGAACGAGTAGGTCTTCAACATTTCGGCATAGGTTTTAGCCGCCCCAATGGGCAGGCTGGCTTGAATGGCGTTCGCCATTTTCAAGGGCATACCCACTTCGGTTGCAATCGCGAGGGCGACATCGCCCCGACGGGCTTCCAGACCCGCGGCAATTTTCTCGAGGAAAGCGGCGCGTTCGGCCACCGGGGTTTGTGACCATTGCTCGAAAGCGGCGCGGGCCGCGGCCACGCAGCTTTCAGCATCCGCTTTCACACCCTCGGGAATGCGGGTCGCAATTTCTTCGGTGGACGCGCAGGTCGCGTCGATGGTGCCGCGACCAATGGGTTCAACCCAGGCACCGTTGATATAGAACTTGTCGTAAATTTTCATGAGTAACTCCCGATCTGGCATAACGAAAAGCCGGGCACGAACGGCGCGCGGCTGGGACTGGGGATTCTATGCGCTACCGAGGCAATCGAAAACGCATTACGCTGGCGCCACTGAAAAAGACCGGATGTGGTGCAAATGTTACCTCGCGTGCTGACCTCACAAGCCCGGTGTCAAGCTGTCAGGTCCGCGCGGCGGCGGTCAGTGCTGTGTGGGCTGGCGTAGGGTTTGGCCGCGCCGCCGACCAGCAGACGGCAAGTCGGGCGTGGGACAGCGCTGCGCGGGCTCATCGTTCAGGTACCGTGGTTCCCCGGATCCAAACGGGCCAGCCCCAACCCTTTCTTGTGCTGGGTGCGCAGCGCTATCGCGCCGCTGAGTAGCTTGGCCGCCACGAGGTTCTTGGCATGAAAATCACCCAACTGGAGGCCTACGCGGTGTCCTGCCCGGTTCCGCCGGCGGCACAGGTAAGCCTCGGCATTGGACGTACGCTAAAACGGGATGCGGTCCTGCTGAAGGTCATCACTGAATCTGGCTTGATTGGCTGGGGCGAGGCACACGCGGGACGTGCGCCGAGCGTGATTGCGGAATTAATCAACGCAACGCTAGCCCCTCTGGTGGTGGGCGAATCCGCGAGCGACATTCAAGGCCTGTGGACGCGAATTTACCGCTTGCAGTTGGCAAGCCACGGCACCGGTGCCGCCGCCGCCATGGCGCTCTCCGGGTTGGACATGGCGCTGTGGGATCTGCGCGGGAAGGCGGCAGGTAAACCGCTATACGAAGTGTTGGGTGGCACGCGACAAGCTTTGCGCGCCTACGCGGGCGGCATTTCTTTTGGCTATGGCCCCACCGAGCAGTTAGTCGATGAAGCGCTGGGTGCGCAGTCTGCTGGGTATCGCGCGCTTAAACTGCGCTTGGGCATGGACCGCTTGACAGACGTCGCTCGGCTGCAGGCGGTGCGCGCGGCACTGGGGCCAACCGTGGAACTGCTCACCGATGCCAACTGCGCGTACAGTCTGGAAGACGCGCGTTATGTGCGTGCAGCGCTGGATGAATTGGGTGCCGGGTGGTTGGAAGAGCCTTTCTCCGCGCACGATTTTCTGGCTTACCGCGCGCTGGCACCGCACGGCCGTACCCCGCTTGCGGCCGGTGAGAACCATTTTCTGGTGGAGGCCTTCGAGCGTCTCGCCGACGACGGCGTGGTGCGTGTCTGGCAGCCCGATCTCTCTAAGTGCGGCGGCATCAGCGAGGCGCTGCGGATTGCCGCCGTGGCGCAAGTCCATGGCATTCAACTTCATCTCCATACCTCAGTGACCGGGCTCAACGTTGCGGCGTCGTTGCATTTCCTCAGCGCGTTGAGCAATCCGGGTTATTTTGAAGCCGACTACTCCACGGGTAACCGGCTGCGTACGCATCTGTGCGCGCCACTGAGCGAGGTGAGTGAGGCGGGCAATTTTCTACCCCCAACCGGACCCGGTTTGGGGGTGTCGATCGACGAAGCACAACTGAGCGACTACCCCGTGTTGCGCGGGGTGGGTTATCGGTAATGCCAAAGGGAATCCGCGCGCGCCACACACACTCAAACACAAGGGCTAAACCCATGACCGAACCCGCCGCAAGTCCTGATCTGGCGATCAATGAAGATCTGCTCTACGCCAAAATTACCCGGCGCATTATCCCGTTTTTGTTTCTGTGTTACGTCGCGGCTTATTTAGATCGGGTGAACGTCGGCTTCGCTAAATTAACTATGGCGGCCGATTTACATTTCAGCGACACCATTTACGGACTGGGTGCGGGGATATTTTTTCTCGGTTATTTTTTCTTTGAAGTGCCCAGCAATCTGCTCATGCATCGGATTGGCGCACGCGCCACGCTCGCGAGAATCATGATCGCCTGGGGCATCATTTCTGCTGCCACCCTGTGGGTTAGCACGCCGCTACAGTTCTACGGCATGCGTTTTTTGTTAGGGGTTGCCGAAGCCGGCTTTTTCCCCGGTGTCGTGATGTATCTCACTTATTGGTACCCGGCCGCGCGGCGTGGACGCGCGCAAGCGCTGTTTATTACTGCGGTGGCTATTGCCGGGGTGTTGGGTAACCCGCTGTCGGGCTGGATCATGGCGAGCACCCAAGGGCTTTATGGGTTTCAGGGTTGGCAATGGCTACTCCTCATCGAAGGGGTGCCATCGGTGCTGCTGGGTCTTTTTGCGCTGTACTGGTTGGACGATCGGGTGGCCGATGCGCAGTGGTTGAGCAGCCAAGAACGGGCGTTCATCGCGACCCATATCGCGCAGGATAACGCGCACAAAACGCAATTCACGCTCCGTGCCGGGCTGCGCGATGCGCGGGTTTGGCTGCTCGCGCGGATTTATTTTTGTCTGGTCGCCGGTGTGTATGGCATCAATTTCTGGTTACCCAGCATCGTGCGGGGGCTTGGGTTCACCGACCTACGTAGTATTGGTCTGGTGAGCGCCATTCCTTGGACTGTCGCGTTGTTTTCCATGGTGCTCGTGAGCCGCAGCGCGGACTATCGTCGCGAACGTCGCTATCACATTGCGGTGCCGGCGTTGGTAGGCGCTGCTGGACTGGCCTTGTCGGTTCCGTTAGCGGGTCAGCCGGTGTTGGCTTTGGCGGCTCTTGCGGTGGGTACGGCGGGGATTATGTCTGCGGTGCCGCTCTGTTGGAGCCTCGCCACGACATTTTTGGGGGGTGCCGCCGCCGCCGTGGGCATCGCCCTGATCAATTCGTTTGGCAATCTCTCCGGTTTTGTCAGCCCCTATCTGGTCGGCTATATCCGCGACGCGACCGGCAGTACAGATTGGGGCGTCTATCTGCTGGCGTGTTTTTTGACCGCCGGGGCACTGCTGGTCATGTTGCGCGTGCCGGCGGAATTGGTCGACCGCTAAGCCGGTGGTCCGCGTGGGTTGCCACTAAAAATATCGTCTCCTAAATTGGAGAGCAGCGCATCGAGATCATCCTGCGACATCGGTGAACTGGCCAGTGCAGCGTCTGGTTCATCGAGATCAATCACCGTGTCGTCTTGCGCCGGTGGTGCCGGAGCGGGTGCCGGAGCGGGTGCCGGAGCGGGTGCCGGAGCGGGTGCCGGAG
>CAIPNE010000331.1 GCA_903866355.1 uncultured Gammaproteobacteria bacterium | reverse complement strand
GGCTTTCAATCTGGGTTGATTACCAGTTTTTGCAGCTTTCAGGGAATTCAAGCCCCATAATATGACCAAGCACTGAAGTAATTCGCAGCTTGGTTGTTTAGTTGTTTAGTCTGTACTCGAACTCAAATATTGGGTTGAACTTTGATTTGCCCATAAACTAAAACGATTAGTGAGAATGGGTCACTTACTTTGTTGTTCTTCCCTCTTGAGAGAATTGCCGCAATTTCTTTGGCTACAGAAGGTTTTTCAGCCACGAATAGAGATATTTGTTCTTTGTTTGTTCTCATTTATTTATTGCTAAATTTTACTTGAATTTAAATTTGAATTTCACTCCAAGGGGTTTTGGGGTTTTGGGGTTTTGGGGTTTTGGGCATGACCCTGTTTGGTCTTGCACAGGCGCGCATTGTGGCCCGCACGGTGTTGCCAGAATGATTACCCTCGCCAACGTGACCAAGCGCTATGCCACGCGCAGCGGCCCCAATACGGTGCTCGACAATGTTTCTTTTACCCTGCGGCGGGGCGAGAAATTAGGCATCTTGGGCCGCAATGGGGCCGGTAAATCTACGCTTATCCGCCTGATTAGCGGGGCCGAACAACCCACCGCCGGGCGCGTGCAGCGCGATATGCGGGTGTCTTGGCCACTGGCGTTTGGCGGGGGCTTTCAGGGCAGCCTGACCGGCATCGACAATCTGCGGTTTATTTGCCGGGTGTATGGCGTGAGTGCGGAGGACAAAATTCCTTTTTTGGCAGAGTTCTCAGAACTGGGGAAATACCTGCGCGAACCGGTGAAGCATTATTCCGCCGGCATGCGCTCGCGGTTGGCCTTTGGTATTTCAATGGCGGTAGATTTTGACTGTTTCCTCATCGATGAAATAGTCGCCGTGGGCGATGACCGCTTCCGCGCGCGCTGTGAAAGCGAGCTCTTTGAGAAACGCGGCGACCGCGCCATGATTTTTGTGTCGCACAGCCCACATTTTTTGCAGCAGCACTGCAAACGGGCCTTGGTGCTGGCCAACGGGCAGCTAACGGCTTTCGCGGATATGGACACGGCGCTGGCATTTTACGACGCACAGCTGCACTAGGCGGCGCGTTTTGGCTATTCAACTTCCTAACTTTGCAGATCCCTATCTTTGAACACCGACGACCCGCAAAAAATTCGTATTCTGCTGGACCTTAAACCAGCCTTCGACGGCTACGGTGGCATTCCGCAGGAAACACGGCTGCTGTTCAGTGGCTTGCGTGCCCTTAGCGAACGCTTCGAGGTAGAAGGACTGATTCAGCATGGCTCGCGCCGCCTTAAACCGGCGCTGTCGACCAGCCGTCGGCAGGTGCCTATTCCGCGGCAGGTCAACAAGCTCTCGCGCATGGTGGTGTCTGTTTACAAAGATCCCTACGGCGGTTGGTTGGAGCAGGCCAGCGACGCCATTGACCGCTATTTTGCGCTGTCTTTTTTGCGCTTGCGGATCATGGCGGGCTTGGCGTTAACGCCGACTGTTTTTCAGAGCGATTTGTTTGACGACTTCACTTGGCGTACTTTTTTTAGCAAAACGCTGAAGCCGGAAGACAAAGCCGGGGTAACGGGTGCGCGCTATCGCATTTTGCGCAACTCTAAAAAAATCTTTCACAAGGCCGGTTTGGCCGGGCTCAGGTTTTCGCAGCAACCGCGCTACGTGAATATCAACACGCGCGGGTTTGACTACTTCGTAGCGGAAACGCCCTATCCGGCACGGGTGTCGGCCGCCACTCGGCTGGTGGTGCGCTACCACGATGCGGTGCCCGTGCTCATGCCGCACACCATTGACGACAAGGCGTTTCACCAAGCCTCGCACTTTTACGCGCTGCAGGAAAACGTAAAAGCCGGAGCGTGGTTTTCTTGCGTGTCTGAGGCTACCCGCACAGATTTGCTACGCATTTTCCCGGAGGTAGAAGCACGCAGTCATGTGATTCATAACGTGGTGTCCGGTGAGTATTTCGAAGAAAACTCCCCCAAGCGCTTGGTGTATCAAATTGCCCGCACCCGGCTGGCGGATGTGAGTGAATTTGGTACCGACGTCACGGGCCTCACGTTTGACGCCAGCCAACAGCGGGGCCGGGATTTACAGTACCTGCTGATGGTGTCTACCTTGGAGCCGCGCAAAAATCATTTGCTGTTAATGCGGGCTTGGGAGCGGCTTAAGTACACCAGTATGCCGGGGCTAAAACTCATTGTGGTGGGCAACCAAGGGTGGGATTACAAGCCCATTTTGCAAGCCTTCCGTCCGTGGGCCGAGCGGGGCGATTTGTTGTATCTCAATAACGTACCGTCGGATGAACTGCGGGTGCTGTATCGCCACGCCGCGGCTACGGTGTGCCCGAGCCTGGCAGAGGGTTTTGATTACTCCGGCATAGAGGCCATGGCCAGTGGCGGGGTGGTGGTGGCGTCCGATATTCCGGTGCATCGGGAAGTGTTTCACGGCGCTTCCGCGTACTTCAATCCTTATTCGCAGGACGACGCCGCCGGTGTTTTGCAGCAGGTGTTAGGCGGGGAGGGCGGCGGCCTGCGCGAGCAATTGCAGCGCGCGGGACGGCAGGTGGCGCAGCGCTACACGCAGGCGGCCATTCTGCCGCAGTGGGAAAACTTTTTCGAAACGGGCCGGCGCAAATGAGCC
This sequence comes from uncultured Gammaproteobacteria bacterium, assembly GCA_903866355.1. GTDB lineage: Bacteria > Pseudomonadota > Gammaproteobacteria. Next base: position 927 of record CAIPNE010000331.1, on the reverse strand, counting down.
TCGCCCGGCAGCCAACCCGCGTGCCCGCACCATGAAAATTGTGATCACCACCGGCCATCCAGAGTGCGGCTTGGCGCAGGTTTACGCGCTGCTGTGTGCCGCGGGGCTAAGCGCGGCACAGCCTTCGCAGCGGGACGGCTGGTCGCCGGCGGAGTTTCATACCGCGCTGCTGAAAGCCCACGATTTGGCGGCCACGCCGCTGGCCGAGGTGGCCGAACTGGCGCCAGGCGGGGTGTGGCTGCAATTGGCCAGCGATTTATTTGCGAGCAATTTAAGTGGCGCAGACTGGGGCTGGGCGGAGGCCCGCAGCCTAGGGCTGCTGCGTTTTTGGACAGACTTTGATCCCCAGGTGCGCGTGGTGTTGGTGTATGCCGCACCAGAATACCTGCTCGCTACGCGTACAGGCCCGGCCCCGGCCCTTAAGCCTTGGCTCGCCAGTTGGCAGGAGCACCACGAAGCCCTGCTGCGCTTTTATCACCGGCACGCAGATCGTGCTGTGTTGATCAACGCCGCCACGGCGTTGGCCGATCCGGCCCAGTGTATTAGCCGCATCAGCGAGGCCTGGGGCATGGCGCTCAACGCTACCGATGCCGCGCTTGCACCTGCCAACCCGCTGGCCTTAGGCGTGCAGGCAGCGCGCTGGTGGCTAGAGGGTGAGCACGAAGTTGCCGCCTTGTTGGCCGAACTGGAAAGCGCTGCCACGCTGCCGGGCCCTGCCGCCATGGCCGGCGAAATGTCACGATTGGCAGTCTGGGAAGACTATCTTGCCTTGCGGGCCGAGGCCGGCCGTGCCGCCCTGCTAGCACCGCTGGCGCAGGTGCGCGACGAACAAACCGCGCTTGCGCACGCACGGCAACTGCAGCTGGTGACGTTGCGCACCGCGTACGAGGAGCAAGCACAACTGGCAGTGGATAGGCAGGCGCTGCT
>CAIPNE010000330.1 GCA_903866355.1 uncultured Gammaproteobacteria bacterium | reverse complement strand
AGCCGTGGAAGCGCAGACTAAGCTGCACGAACTCGCACGCCGTGGCGTGCACGACTATTTGTTAATTCGACGAACCGGCGTTGAGAACGCTATTTCTCTGGGCGTCTTTAGCTCGCAAGACGCGGTGAATCGGCGTCTTGCTGAAATTCAAAAACAGGGCTACCGGCCCATTGTGGTGCCACGAGATGAGACCATCGACCAGCATTTTGTCGCGGCCCAGCTCAACCTCGGTTATGAAGCCATCGAGGCTATCCCCCCTGCGCTTCTCGGGGCTGGCAAAGCCCAACGGGTTGCCTGCGAGGAGGCCGTTCAACGTTAGCCGGGCGGGTGATTTATTCGCGCGCTGGTACGTAATCTGGCGTTCTCCTTGGGTATACTCGCGTCCTCTGTTCGTCTGCCGGATTAGCACAGTGGTAGTGCAGCGGTTTTGTAAACCGAAGGTCGGGGGTTCGAGTCCCTCATCCGGCACCATTTTCTGGCTCGCCAGTCGCCGCCCACGCGCCGCGTTTGGCGAGCATCGGCCTTTGTCCCTCACAACGTGTGTTGTTAACCAGCAGCCGTGGCATAGCTTTGGCGTCATCACGCGGTGCGCTCGAAACGCGCTAACCGGCGGTGCCGAGAAAATCTGACCATGACAACGAGCCCACCTGTGCCCAAGCACCCTATTGCCGCGACTCGCGGCCAGCGCCTCGCCAATTGGCTGATGGACCGCAAGTGGCTGACCTTCACGCTAGTGGCGCTCCCGACGTTGCTGATGGCCTTGGCCATCCCGAATATTCAGATCTATTCTAGGTTTGCTGACCTCCTGCCCGGCAGCCACGAGTTCATTCGCAACTACAACCGTATGAAGGCTACTTTTGGCGGCGCCAACGTGGTGGCGATGTCCCTCGAAGTGACCGCCCCAGACGCCGACATTTTCACCACCGCCACGCTGGGTAAAATTCGTCTACTGACCAACGAACTCGATCTCATTCACGGCGTTAATCACTATCAGGTGGCCAGCATCGCCCACCCCAAGATTCGCCGGGTGTTTACGGCGGCCGGTGGTTTGATTAAGTCCGAGCCCGTGCTGCCGCGGGTGCTGCCAACGACGGAGGCCGGGCTTAAAAAGCTCCGCGAAGAATCCCTCAATAACGACATTATCTACGGCAGTTATTTATCGACCGATGGTCGTGCGGCCTTGTTGGTCGCCAGTTTTGACGAGGAGCGCCTGAATTATCAGGAAATCCATACCCGCTTACAGCAGTTGAAGACGCAGGTAGAGGCGGATGGCCAAACCCGCTTGTTTGTGGCTGGCGAGCCGATGCTCAAAGGTTGGATTTATCATTACGCGCCTGAAATCAGCGCTATTTTTGGCGTGACCTTCGTGGTCATGACCCTCTTGCTATGGCTGCATTTTCGCTCATGGTCGGGGGTGCTCGTGCCGTTGTTGGGCACTGCGTTGTCGGCGGCTTGGGGCTTGGGTTTCGTGGGCTGGATGGGGTTTAACCTGGACCCCTTGGTGCTGGTCGTGCCGATCCTCATTTCTGCACGCACCGCCAGCCACTGCGT
>CAIPNE010000329.1 GCA_903866355.1 uncultured Gammaproteobacteria bacterium | reverse complement strand
GGCATCATGGGGGTCGCGCTGATGCGCGCCGCCTTCGATTTCGCGCTCGCGTTTGCCCGCACGGAATGCCGCGGCGGTGCGCGGCCCATCATCGAACATCAGGCCGTGGGCTATGCGCTGGCCGACGCTAAAACCACGCTGGAAGCCGCTCGCTATCTGGGCTGGAAGGCCTGCCACGCAATGGACGTGCAGGCACCCGGGGCGCAAGAAGTGGCGTTGCATTCCAAAATCTTTGGCTCTGAGGCCGCGGTGCGGGTTATCACTAGCCTGATGAGCGTGGTTGGCATAGACAGCTACGATCACGAGTTGCCGCTGGGCGGCTTGCTCCAAGACGCGCTGGTTTTACCGCTGTTCGACGGCGGCAATATGGGCGTGCGGCGCCGACAACTCCACGAATTGTTAATGCGCGGGGACTACCAGACGCTGGACGCAGCCGGTACCACGTGAGCCGCCGACGGATACGCGGCGTTGACCACCACACGGCCCCGGCGCGCACAACTCACCCAACGGCAACACTTCGGCGAGCGTGCCGTTGGCCAGCAGAGGGACGCAGACCCAGACCTTCGCGCCGAGGCTCGTGAGTGCTTAGGGGTAAGGTCTCCCGATTTTTATTCTTCGCCTGATTTTTTAAGATCCGACGATTAGGGAATGGGGGACCTGACCCCATACGTGTCCATGCGTGCGTTCTTAGCTTGCGGCTGGCGCGGCCGCTTGAGCGTTGTGCTCGCGAAGGCTAGGCAACGCACCCCCCGGCTGCCCGCTTAAATACGCACCTCGTAATAGGCGTTCAAGGGATTGTCGAAATCGTGGCTGCGAAACCGACCGAAACCCGCTTCCTGGGTCATCTTGCGCGCCATCTCGGCGCCGAAGCCAACGGTGCCTAGACCTTCGCCACCGGGTGTCGACAAACTCGACGACAGGCAACACAACACCGAGAAACCATACAGCATGGGCAGCATGGGATTCGCAGCCTCAAGGTTTTCTTCCAAGGACGCGCCACAGTGGACATCCGCAATAAACCAAGTGCCGTCTGGTTTAAGGGCTTTTCTCACCGCCCGAATGGCCTCGCTCGGATGTGCCATGTCGTGAATGCAGTCGAGGGTGGTGATGAAATCGAAGCTGGCATCGCCTGGCATCGGTTCGATCGCTGCATCGTGGAAAGTAACGTTGGTCACGCCCGCCGCCGCTTTATTGGCGGCCGCACGCGCCAATGCGTGTTGCGAGATATCGTAGCCATGTAATTCCGAACGGGGATAGGCTTTGGCAATTTCGATCAACGCGACACCCCCACCACAGCCGAGATCGGCAACCCGCGCACCGCGCTCGAGCTTGGCCACCACACCGTCCAGTGCCGGTAGCGCCACCGGCACCAGTTTGTGACGAAACCACGGGGCCAGCAGACGTTCAACCCCGCGCGCCGCTTCGGGGCCGAGTTCGTCGTAGGTCAAGCCGATGCCCGACTTGAATGCCGCCGGAAGGCGTTGCAAAACATCGCCCATCAATTGCGGCATATGCGTCACGCCGCCGGCACAAAATGCCGGGCTGTTTTCATCGGCCAGCACCATGGCTGCTGCGTCGCAGAGCAAAAACTGTCCTTGGCCCAGATAATCGATATAGCCTGCGGCCGCCTGTCCGTGCAGCCATTCGCGGATCCAACGTTCAGAAAGCCCGAGTTTTTCGGCCAGTTGTGCACTGCTTAACGGCCCCGCGCGATGCATGGCCCGGTAGAGCCCCATGTGGTCACCTAGCCAAATCATGCCGGTATTGGTGGCCCCGCCGAGGTCAGCGAATATTTTTTCGACGAATTCCCCCACGCGCGATTTACCCTCACCCTTGTCTTTGGTATCCCCACTCATTTTTTTCTCCTTATGCGTCATGCTAAGTTTTTTTAATTCAGGCTTAAGGTCGTCACGGGCCTCGAGAGCGCCAGCCAGAATCTTAGCTCACCGGTCTCGGTGAGAGGCGATCACAGGATCGCTTGCGAGCGCCGGCTGCAGCACCCGCAAAACCGCCGGCCGCTCGCACCGCCAGCGCGCAACGCGCAACGCGCAGACCGGACTGAGCATGGCGAACGTGGGCACAACGATTGCCGTGGGTGTTCGAGTTCGACCTAGCGAGCAGCAAACCTGGCGATGGTGCGCTCAAGGTCGCCGCTCCTGCGCAGCCTGCG
>CAIPNE010000328.1 GCA_903866355.1 uncultured Gammaproteobacteria bacterium | reverse complement strand
TGGCACGCCGTCAGATCGGCGATGGCGCGGACGACGCAGGCCACGGCGCCGATCAGGAATCCCGGCATGAACGCGAATGGGAAGGTCGGCCGTGCGATCGGCCAGCGCGGGGTGATGAGGGCGACGTCGCCCACGGCAGCTGCCACATTGCCCGACAGCATTGCGATGGCGAGGAAGGCCGCGCACCCGGTCGCCACGCCCACGAGCACCGCCAGCGAGCGCAGCGCGGGCCGGGCCCAGATGGCGACGCCAATGATGGTTGCCAGCGTGATTGCCGAAGCGGTCATCTCCATGGGGCTCGAGCGGCTCCCCGGCCCGATACCTAGCATCAGCCGTAGCCCGAAGAGACCCAGTGTGGACCCCAGCAGCAGAATCACCACGCCGATGATCTCGGGCGGGATATAGGCGCGCAGCCCACGGATGCAACGCGACAGCAGCATCTGCGTACAGCCGGCGACGATCGTGAGTCCCGCCACCGCCCCCAGGCCGCCGATCCGTGCCACCTCAATGGCAAAGGGTACGTAGAGAATCGTGCAATGGCCCAGCAACAGATAGCCCGATCCGATCCCGCGGCGGCCGAACGTCTGGAGCAGCGTGCTCAGCCCCATCGCCACCATCGCAAGGCTGATGTAGCGGGTGATCGTCTCCGCGTCGGCCCCGGCGGCTTCGGCCACGATCCGCGGAAACACCAGCGTGACAGCACTAAGCGAGATGTGTTGCAGCGCGTTCAGGCAGACGACCCGCGCCGGCGGGGCTGCGTCGACTGCATACACAATGGCGGACATTGGCTGATTCCAGAAACGCGACAAGCGATGGAGGCTAGTTGATCGTCCGCGCTGTCGCAATTAACCGAGGACGTCTTGGCCGCTCTCTTGACGTCACACGATCATCGCGCCCGATTGCCTGGGGTGGTGTGTGGCCAATGGGGTCATGGCCAATGGGGTCACATGGCCAATGGGGTCAGACTCGATTGATATTGCACCGAGATCATAAGTCGGTAGCAATTCTCGACCATGCGGACCGTGCCCTGTACCACGCCAAACGACATGGCCAAAACTTGGCGTACTGCTACGAAGATCTGATAGCCAGCGGTGCGCTATCGGCCGCCACCGTCGCGCAAGGCGCGCGTTGAGGTGTTCTAGAAATCTCTCAAACTCAAGGCCAAAAACGCTGGCTCAGGCCTCGCGCAAGAATGCCTTAGACCGGCGATCCCCGCCGCGCGTAGCCGGTTCCACCCGTCGCTCCATTTGACCCTGGATGTGTTTTTTGAAACGGTCATCGCCTAGCACCCATGCCTTGTTGGTCGCCGCGCGGATTTCAGCGGTGACATGCGCGCTCAATCGGGAGCGAAACAATTGCCGATAAGCCGCTTGGCGCTGTTCGGCATTGCGTCCTAGTTTTCGATACTCTGCGTGCCCCACGACACCCGCGTTTTCTTTGCCAGCGGCATTGAACCCATAACTTGACCAAGGATATTCGGAAGCGTGCGCCACCATGCCCGCCCGTACGGGATTCATCTCAATGTAACGCATGCACGCGAATAGATAGGTTTCCGTATCGATCAAGGTGGCCTTGTAGCGACCTTCCCACAAGGTGCCAGTGCGCTGATAGCAGGCGTTGTAGTGCTGCACGTAATAACGACCCACCATCTGTAGGGCTTTGCTGATACCGTTTTCGCTGTGCGGCGTCAGCAGTAAATGCACATGGTTGGTCATCAGCACATAGGCATGCAAATCACATTGATGTTTCTCGCCGGCCGCTTTTAATTTTTCCAAATAAAAAACGTAGTCTGCTTCTTTGGAAAAAATCGCTGAGCGATTGTTACCCCGCACGATGACGTGCTGCGGATAACCGGGAATCACAAATCTTGGTAAGCGGGCCATCGGTGAGTATCCTCGCTAGAGATACCGCACCGTAACCCGGGGCCACTTCGTAATCAATCGAGTCTGACCCCGTTGGTTGAGTCTGACCCCGTTGGTTTACCCCGTTGGTTTTAGTTCAGCCGGCGCCGCGTGTTATAGCTTAGGCCCAGCAGGCCCAGACCCAAAAGTACCAGCGTGGTGGGTTCCGGCACCACGCCACTCGGCGCTATCGCTTCGCTGAGGGCATAAAAGCTCAGCGCCTCGTCGGGGTAAGCCAGTGAACTGCATCCCACCCCCGTGCAACCCACGAACCACTTGCGGGTCGTCAGGTCCGAACGTCCGCGAGCAACACCATCCTGATATCCCAAGCCATAGTCACCGTAACCACCAGTGAACACGGGGGTATTCAGTGCTGCGCCGAACTGGTCATACCCAATCGCGGCGTTCAAAGCAGGAGTGCCAGAAATGGCATAAAGCCCAGCTGCGGTACTGACGAGTTCGCCCTGCGTGTTGTACACGGGCAGGTTTAACCACGGGGCGTTGGCCGAATATAAGGTTCCCCCGGAGGCCGTCGTGATCGAATGCCAAGTGGTGATCGGCAGATCGACGTTGAGCGCGGCCTGCTCACTAACAAAGCTGTTATAGACGCTCTGGTCGGCGCTTAGGCCGTCATGCGTGCCTTGCGTCACAAAAATCAACTGGTAGGACGAGCCGGGCGCGAGGCCTATCGGTGCGACGATGGGGGTTGCCTGGACGGTGGTGCCCAGCAGTGACAACACCATCGATAAAGCACGTGCCCAGCCTTTGCCCCACGAAGCTATCGGGGCTAAACCGGCGGCACCGTGTGGCAACGACATTTTTCGGGCGTCTTGAAACAGCTTTTTGGGAGTGAATAACATGCGGGTGATCCTTTGGATTGAGAGAGAAAAAGCCGATCAGAGGTAAGCCCGTAGCGTGGTAGTCCCTCAGCAAGGTCGAGACTACCCCCCCCCTCTATTCAGTTTCAATACCTACAGCGAAAACAAATGTGAACAATTGTTAATTCGTTAATTGCCCACCCTAAACCGGTAAATCAAGACGCCGCACCCGGCCTCAGGCGGGGTGCGTTAGTGCGGTAGACCGGTAAAAGACTGCATACCCGCGCGCAAACGGACCTTGCACGGGAACCCCGCGAGGGCGCCAGGCGTGCGTTCCGACGTTAAAGGACGGACCGACAGCCATGGCCGCGCGTGCGCAGACCGCATCAGCCCAGCCGGTGGCGGTGCCGGATTACCCGGCTGATAAAAATTTTGACGTTGGTCAGCGCAGATTACCGCTCAGCGCTAGTGGCGGTTACGGTTACGGTTACAGACAGTGCCTCGCGCACAGTAGTCGAGACGCTGCCGATGCGAGCACACCAAACCCAGTCGTGCGCCAACTCACCTCTCACTATTGAGTGCTTGAAGCGGAACGCGTTCAGCGCCACGCTGGCGGGGTTTCCTTTGACGCTGTCCGGCGCTCGCCAGCCCCTCGATAACCCACCCGACCGGTAGAACCCCCATGCGCCATTATGCCTCCCGCCCGGCTCAACCCATCCCAGCCGCCACCGGTGCGCCACGTTCTGACTGGCAAACCCTCAGCAAGCTAGCGCCCTATCTGTGGGAATACCGCTGGCGGGTCGGCTTGGCGTTGTTTTTTTTGCTGGCAGCAAAAGGGGCCAACGTCAGCGTGCCGCTCCTGCTCAAGCACTTGGTGGACACGCTGGACATCAACGCCCACGACCCCCGCGCCCTGCTGGTGGTGCCGGTGGGCCTGCTATTGGCGTATGCGGGCCTGCGCCTGTCCACGAGTGCATTCACCGAGCTGCGTGAACTGGTGTTCGCCAAGGTGTCCTTCGGCGCCAGCAAGCAAATTGCGTTAGAAGTTTTTAACCACCTGCACGCGCTGAGCCTGCGTTTCCACCTCGAACGGCAAACCGGCGGCATGTCGCGTGATATCGAGCGTGGCACCCGGGCGCTGCAGTCGCTGGTGTCGTACTCGCTGTCCACCATCGTACCCACGTTGGTCGAGGTGGTGCTGGTGCTGGTCATTCTCGGCTGGCGCTTCGACCGTGGCTATGTGTGGATCACGCTGAGCGCACTGGTGGTCTACATTACTTTTACGGTGACCGTGACCGAGTGGCGCAGCCGATTTCGTCGCGAGATGAACGAGCTCGATAGCCAAGCCCATAGCCGCGCAATCGATGCACTGCTGAACTACGAGACCGTCAAATACTTTAACAACGAGACCTTCGAAGCCCGCCGCTATGAAGACGGGCTGGAAGCCTACCGACGCGCGCAAATCAAAAGCCAGACCACGCTGTCGATGCTCAACACGGGCCAGCAACTGATCATTGCGCTGAGCCTGATGGCGCTGCTCTGGCGCGCCACCCAGGGCGTGGTGGCAGGCCGCCTCACGTTAGGCGATTTCGTCATGGTCAACGCCTTCATGATCCAACTCTATATCCCGCTCAATTTCTTGGGCGTGCTGTACCGAGAAGTGAAACAAAGCCTGACCGATCTCGACCGCATGTTTGTGCTGTTAGAGCGTGAACGCGAAGTGGCTGACGCCCCCGGCGCGCCCAACCTTACGGTCAGCGGGGGTTGCGTGTGCTTCGAGAACGTAGCCTTTGCTTATGATCCGGCACGACCCATCCTGCACGGCGTGAGCTTTGAGATTCCGGCCGGCAAAACAGTGGCCGTGGTCGGCGCCTCGGGTGCCGGCAAAAGTACCTTGGCGCGCCTGCTCTACCGTTTCTACGAGGTGACAGATGGCCGCATCACCATCGATGGTCAGGACATTCGCGCCGTCACCCAAGCCAGCTTGCGGGGGGCGATCGGCATCGTGCCGCAGGACACGGTGCTGTTCAACGATACCGTGGGCTACAACATTGGCTACGGCCGGGCCGATGCCTCGCCACTTGAAGTCACCGCGGCCGCCCGCGCCGCGCACATCCACGACTTCATCGCCGCCACCCCCAAAGGTTATGCCACGATGGTTGGCGAGCGCGGCCTACCACTCTCAGCCGGCGAAAAACAACCGGTGGCGATTGCCCGTACCTTGCTAAAAAACCCGCCCGTGCTGATCTTCGATGAAGCAACCTCGGCCTTGGACTCGGCCAATGAGCGGGCGATCCAGGCGGAATTGAAAAGCGCGGCGCAAGGCAAGACCGCTTTGGTCATCGCGCACCGGCTATCGACCATCGCCGATTCCCATGAGATTGTGGTGCTGGAGCAAGGTCGCATCATCGAGCGGGGGACCCATGCAGCGCTCTTGGCGCTGGACGGACACTACGCGCAGATGTGGCTGCTGCAGCAAGCGGCCGAAACGCTCGCCCTCGATTAACGCCATGGCGCGTACGACCCGGTATTTGCGAGCGGCAAAAAAGACCTTCGCATACCCGCCATTTGGCTCGGTAACGGGCTTGCGATAGGGTCACCGCGATCGATTAGGTCGACACCTGCGCTGACGCCGCTGCTGCGCTGGAATTTTGCCACCCTCGTCACGGCCGATTAACCGGCTGACGATCACCCAAAGGGCCTGCATGCACGCCACCAAGATGTCCGATATAAACGCCCCTGCTGGTGAGGCTGATCCCCTCACCATCCAGCAGGTTTTTGATAGTCAGCTGGCCACCTCGCGCCAATGGCGCGAATCAACGGCAGCCGAACGCATCATTCGACTTAAAAAACTGCGGGTGGCCCTGATGGCTCGCCGTGAGGATTTTTACCGGGCGTTCACTGCGGAATGTGGCAAGCCCAATGCTGAAGTAGAAGCCACCGAATTTTTGCCAATCCTAGATGAAATTCGGCATGCCATTGGCTGTCTGAAGCGCTGGATGCGCCCGATGCGCGTGTGGCCAACCCTGACCACTATCGGTACGTACGCTAGCATCCACTATCAGCCACGTGGTCGCAGCCTCGTTATCGCTCCTTGGAATTTTCCGCTCAATTTATGTTTTGGTCCCATGGTGTCGGCCCTCGCGGCGGGCCACACAGTCATCCTCAAACCCTCGGAAATGACGCCGGCGGTCAATGCGGTGATGGCGCAGGTCGTGGCCGCAACCTTTGCGCCCCACGAAGTGGCGCTATTTGAAGGCAGCTTGCCCACCTCGCAAGCTTTGTTGGCGCTGCCTTTCGACCACATTTTCTTCACCGGTTCATCGGCGGTGGGCAAGATCGTCATGACCGCTGCCGCCAAACACCTCACGAGCGTCACGCTGGAGTTGGGCGGAAAATCTCCCGTCATTGTTGACGAGACTGCCGATCTGCGCTTAGCCGCCGAGACTTTGCTCTGGGGCAAGTTCACCAACTGCGGTCAGATTTGCGTGGCCCCCGATCACGTATTTGTGCATGAGTCGGTGAAGGCGCGTTTCGTGAATGAATGTCGCCGGGTGCTGGTCGAGCGCTTTGGAGCCACGCCGGCACAGCAGCGCCAAAGCCCAGACTATGGCCGTATCATCAGCCAGCACCACACCCGGCGCCTCGCCCAGTTACTGCAAGAGGCCCAAGCCAAGGGGGCTAATTTGCTGGCGGGTGGTGAGGTGGATGAGGCGACTTGTTACCTCTCGCCCACCCTCATCGATCAGGTGCCCGCTGATGCCGGCCTCATGCAGGACGAGATTTTTGGACCGGTGCTGCCGGTGATTGGCTACACCGACATCGACCAAGTCGTGCACGACATCAATGCAGGCCCTAAACCCTTAGCCTTGTACCTCTGGAGCCGGGACAAAGTCAGTACCCGACGTATTTTGCAACGCACGAGTTCCGGCGGTGTGGCCATCAACCATTGCGTGTTGCAGTACGCTCACGGCAACTTGCCGTTTGGTGGGGTCAACCATTCTGGCATTGGCAACGCACACGGATATTTTGGCTTCAAAGCCTTCTCGCACGCCCGCGCGGTGCTCGAATCAGGCCCCGTCATGGTGGCCAAGCTATTCTTCCCGCCTTTCACGAACATCAAAAAGAAGTTCATCCGCCTGATGGTGGACAGCCTGCGCTGGCCCTCCGTGTTCTGAAGTTTCGTGCGGCTCACCCACCAGCAATTCGGCTGCCACGATCGGCCAGCCGCCAGCGTGTCCATTGCGGGCCCTGCCCCAAACACCGGCAGGCCAACTGTTGAGGCGTACGCAACGCTATTATTCTGCTTCCCTTGCCACCCAATACTGAGGTCCACCCCATGAGCACGCATCCACCGGCAATTCAGCGTTTCGAGTTTGGCGATATTCAGGTTGCCAAAGTCGTCGACACCATTGATTCCTTCAGCCCCAAAGTGCTCTATGTCGACCGTGATCGCAGCGCGTTCGACCCTCATCTAGACTGGCTACAACCGCATTTTGTGGATGCCAATCGGGGCATGCTGCTCAGCATCCACACCTATGTCGTGAAAACTCGACACCACACTGTGCTGGTCGACACGTGCATCGGCAATCACAAGCAAGGTTCTGGCTTTGCGCAGTGGAATGATCGCAACGGTAACTATCTAGCGGATCTGGCGGCTGCAGGTTGCACCCCCGAAGATATCGATTACGTGTTCTGCACCCACATGCACGTCGACCACACCGGTTGGAACACGCGCCTGCACGACGGCCGCTGGGTGCCCACTTTTCCACGGGCCAAATATCTCTTCAACCGTCGCGAATGGGCGTGTTGGCAGGACACCACCAACGACTATGACCGCGCGACACTGACGCAGAATATCCTGCCGATCATTGAAGCGGGCCAAGTACAGTGGGTGGACAACGCCTGGCAAATCGACGACCAAATCTGGCTGCTACCAACCCCCGGGCACACCCCCGGACATTGCAGCGTGGCACTGGGCAGGAGCAATACCGCGCAGGCCATTATTACGGGCGACATGATGATCCACCCGGTGCAGATTGCCGAACCGCAATGGCAGCAGAGCGCCGATCACGATAAGGCGTTGGCAGTCGCCACTCGCAGTCGCTTCATCGATGACCACTGCGATCGCGACGTCATGATCTTAGGCACTCACTTCAATACCCCGACCGGGGTTTTCATTGTGGAGCGCGGCGGCCAGCGGCGAATTCGCTTTTAGCGAGCCGGTATTCATCAGCGGCATAGCTTGGCGCGCAGCACACGCGAGAGCTATGCCACACGCCTCAACCGGCGTCAGTCCTCGGTGACGCGCCCAATGCGGGCATACACCGTTGGCGCCGCCACCTTAAGCACCCAACCCCAAACAAGGCCGAGCAGTAGCACCGCTGCCGCAACCTGTGGAATCTTGCTGCCAAACATCCCTACCCCACCAAAAACCTCGAGCTTTATCACGAGCAGACAGACCAGCATCGCCTGAGCAACAAACGCACAAGCCGGCGCGATGACCGTGGCAAACACGCGGCGCTCACGCAGCTTTTTTTGCTGGAAATAAATAATGATCGCGACCGATACCGTGGCCTGCAAGATGAGCAGCAACAACGTGCCCAGCACGGCCAACAAGGTATAAACGCCGAGGTAAGCTTGCGTTGTGGGGTCGTCGGTGCCCGTAAAATAAGCGAACAATCCCACCAGCAGCGCGGCCATCAGCGCCTGTGCCGTGGAGGCCACGTGCGGGCTTTTGTACCGGGCGTGGGTGTGGGACAGCCGCTGTGGCAACACGCCATCGCGCGCCAGCGAATACAGGTAACGGGAGGCCGTATTGTGGAAAGCCATCCCGCAAGCAAACGCGCTGGTCATGATCAAGATGGACATCGCACCCGCGCCGAAAGAACCAACAAACTGCCCCATCGGATGGATGAAAAAATTATTGGAGTCGGCTGTGGCCTTCGCCAACATTTCGCCTTCCGTGTTGAAGGCCGAGACTGCGCACCAACTGGTTAGGGTATAGAAAATGCCCAAGCCTATGACCGAGTAATACAGAGAAAGCGGCACACTGCGCTTGGGATCTAGCGACTCCTCCGCATAACTGGGTGCCATCTCGAATCCGCACCACGACCAAAACGCCATGAAAACACCGACCACCGCCGTGCCCGCAGCGATGTCAACGTTGCCCACGCGCTGGGCAGAGACGTCGGTCATGACCTTGAACAGATTGAGGGAATCGAGCGAAAAGTGCGTATTGGTGGCGGCGGTGGCCACGGCAACATCGAACACTATCAGCACGATAGTTTCCAACGCCAGCGCCACCCCCAGCACGGCCACCGAGAGTTGAACGTCGCGATGACTCAGAATCGCCGAGAGCGTAATGGCAAACAGCGAGAGGTAAATCCAAGGAATATTGAGGCCGAAATGACTCGCAATCAGCGCGTTGGAAAAAAACGCGAAGATGCCCGCCAGCGAGGCTTCGAACACGCTATAGGCCGCCAGTGAAGCGAGGCCGGCAGACAAGCCGACGGTTCGCCCCAAGCCCAAACTGATAAACGCATAGAAGCCACCCACGCTGGAAACGTTGCTCGCCATGGCGGCATAACCCACCGAGAAAATGGTCAACAGCATGGTGGCCATCAGGAAAGCCGCCGGCACATGGACGCCGTTACCGAAACCCACCGCGAAGGGCACATTACCCAGCATGGCGGTCAGCGGCGCGGCGCCCGTCACCGTCAGAAACAACACGCCGATTAAGCCAACACTCCCGCGCTGCAGCCGCTGGGTGTCTTGTGCGTTTGCCAAGCCGCCGTGCGCCGGCGCCACCCAATTAGCCTTTATGCCACTCATCACTAAGCTCCTTTTGTGATCGGTGTGACGCGTGTTGATACGCAACCGCGCAGCTGTTGTTGCCCCATTAGGATAGGGCGGCACGGTGGTGACTGTCTGTCTCTCGGAACCTTGGTCTTCGCCTCACCTAAAAACTTAGCGGTCGATCGCGAGTGCGGGTTAGCGCCTAGGCTCGGCCGCCAGCCGCAGCCCGAGGGGACGAGAGGCACGCGACCATGCGCTGGGCGTTAGCCTTGACGGATTAGCTGCAGGATGCAGGTGGATCGTTGCGGGTGGTCGCAGGCGATCCTGCCCGAAAAAAAAGTGTTCTCAAAACAGACCCGACGCAATATTGATGGTCAACGCCACTAGCGTGGTGATAAAGAAAAACGCCAGCACACAGTGCAGCAGACCCGTACGACGCATGGCCGACGTGGTGAAATCGACGTCGGCAGTCTGACCCG
>CAIPNE010000327.1 GCA_903866355.1 uncultured Gammaproteobacteria bacterium | reverse complement strand
TATGGCTGCCGCGAATCAGGATTTTGCCACGGCCGAGCGCGCCTATGGGCGCGCGCTGACGATGGGCGAAGATTCTTGTTTCGCCCGCCCTGACGACGCCACCGGTTTGGTGGCGGCGATGGTAGAAACCAAGGGTAACGAGACGGCGCTGCGCACTATGGGCGAGTTGCTCAAACGGGCTTCGCGCAAACGCGGCACGCGGGGTCCGCACTGGCAACTGAGCAGTATGGAAGCCTCGCTACTGGTGACGGCGGGCCGTGGTGCAGAAGCACTCGCGGCCGCAGAGCGCGCGCTCGAGGGCTATCGGGACGATCCCGCCCCGGGTAAGGCCGAGGCTACGTTGGCCTTGGTGAAGACATGTTTTGCCACCGGACTGGACGACCAGGCACGCGGCATGGTGGACAAACTGGTGCGCGAAAACCACGACCGTACGGACGTTCTGGAGTCCGTACGGGTGATGTTTAGTGGGATCGGTATGGAAGCCGCTGGCTCGGCGCTCATCGAACAAGCCCAGCAGGCGATCGTCAAAATTAACAATGAAGGCGTGCTGCTGGCGAAGGCTGGACGTTACAAAGAAGCGGTCGCGCAGTTGCAAAAAGCTGCTGAAGAACTGCCCAACAATCTCACCGTCACCCTAAATGTTTTGCAGGCGTTGCTGTTGCAGATGCAGGCCGAGGGACTGTCCAATCAGTCGCGCTACCAAGCCCGCGAGCACTTGGCCCGGGCTGAACGTCTGGCGCCGAAATCTGAGAAAGTTCAGCAGCTCAAAATTCGCCTCCAAACGATGGTCGCTGCGGCGGCTCGCCAGGCGGCGGGTTAATGGCGACGCCTGCTGGCGACGCGGTGTTCGCTGATCTCGTGGCGAACGCCGTGCATGACGTCAAAAATTCGCTCGCGCTGGTGCTCAACTCGGCGGAAAGCCTCACCGACGGGGAGACGATGTCGCCGGTCGCGCAGCGTGCGCTGCTCGTGCTGCAACACGAGGCGCGGCGAGCCAATGCAGATTTAATGAGCCTTTTGGGGTTGTTTAAATTAGAACGTGGTCGTCCGTTGGTCCAGCCGATGGTGGTGGAGTGCGAAGACCTTTTAAGCGAACTCGTGGCCTACAACGCGACGCTGTTGGCCCACCGGGGCATTGTGCTGGAAGCGAGCGAATGCCCGGTTGCCGAGGGTTATTTTGACCGCGGCTTGGTGGCTGGCGTGCTCAATGCGGCGATTAACAATACTTTTACCTACGCCCGGTCACACGTCACGCTGGCCTGCCGTCTGCAAGAAGGCTACACGGTGTTTAGCGTGTTGGATGACGGTGAAGGTTATGGTTCGCGCATGTTGGCCAGCGTGGCTGACGCCACCGAGAGCTATGAACACAGCCACCGTTCCACAGGGCTAGGCTTATTTTTCGCCCGTCGGGTAGCTGAAATGCACGTCCACCGTGGCCGCAGTGGACGCATTGTGCTGAGCAATCAACCCGGCGGGTGTTTTGAGCTCTGGTTGCCTTAAATCCGCACCAGTCTAACGACGCGCAGGACGGAATTCGCGGTAGTAATCGGGCTGTTTACGCCACGGCGGGCCGGCCAGCAGACCGCCGTCGATCACCAGTGCATGACCTGTCACATAAGACGATTGCGCGCTCGCCAACCACACCACGGCGTCGGCAATTTCAGCGGGCAGCGCCATTCTACCCATGGGCTGATCGTCAGCGCGATCGATGCGAATTTTATCCATCCGGCGTAGCCAGCGCTCGTCGGTGACGCCCGTGTGGATGGGTGTTTCGACATTGCCCGGACACACCGCGTTGACGCGAATGCCTTGCTCGATGAGTTCCAAGGCCACCGATTGCGTGAGTTGTACTACTGCCGCCTTACAGGCGCTGTACAAGTGCGGGCCATAACCGGCGACTAAGCCAGCAGCGCTGGCGATGTTGACGATGCTACCGCTGCCCTGTCCCTGCATGGCGCGCGCGGCGTGTTTCATGCCGAGGAATACGCTGCGAAAAATGATGGACTGGGCGTATTCAAATTCTTCTAGCGGGATTTCGGCGATGGGCCCCAAGGCGCCCACAATCGCGGCATTGTTCACCAGACAGTCCAGCCGTCCGTGGGTTGCCATGAGTGCCGTTACAGCGTTCTCGAAGTCTGCTTCTACGGCGACGTTCAGCTCGCACGCGCTGGCGTGTTCGCCTAGCGCGGCGGCCACCGCCCGGCTTTTATCGTGTTGGATGTCGCCAATGATCACCGTATAACCGGCGGTGATAAACGCGCTGGCACACGCGGCGCCAATGCCGCTGGCGCCACCAGTGATCAAACAGACCGGGCGTTGCTCGTGCATGGCGTGTCCTTCGATTTGCGGATTTTCGTGTTTAGTGCTGACACATCGCCGAGTGCCGATGACCACTGGGCGCGGGCGCACTGGCCTTGTTGGCGGTCTGACCGCCCGCCGCCACAAACGTGGCGGAGAGCACTTTCGCCACGGGGCTGTCGACTGGCGTGTGCTCGGTGGCGACGCCGGCCAAGGCGCAGAGTTCGCCCCAAGTCGCGATCGACTCGCTCATTCGGTGTTTCACTTCTAGCGTGCGGCCGTTGGCAGCGCAGTGGTAGTCGTAATTTGGCATGGGAGTTCCTTTAAAAAGCGCCGGGCGTGAATTGGGCGGCAGTGTCTCGCTGGTCGGGGTAGGGAGCGGCCGTACCCCACCAGAAATCTTCGCCTTGCCACGCGGCCGAGTATAGCGGCATTCATCTGGCTGCGGCCCACCCCCAAATCGGCGCAAAGCGCTGCTTCCTCTCGGGAGTTTTTCCCGCCTTGCGCCGCAGGTCTTGAGCAGACGGGCCCGCTGCTCCTGAAATGCAGCACCGGGGTTTGTTGCGGCGAAGGCGCTGACCACCGGATGTCACTTACCGCAGTTAGGTTCAGGGAGGAATTATGGCTAGACCCTTACGTTTGGAGGTGGCCGGTGCCACCTATCTCATCTCGGCGCGCAGCGTGCACGGTGACGTGCTGTTTGGGACCGAGGCGGACTATCAATCCTTTATCGACTGCTTGGGTCGATCGTGCCTGCGTTATCGCTGGCGTTGCTTGGCATGGTGCCTAACCCCGGCCTACTACCAAGTCATTTTAGTCACCGATGAGGCTAATTTGAGCACCGGCATGCGCCACCTGAACAGCCGCTACGCGCAGGCTTTGCCCCACCGGAAGCCCGGTCCTGGCCAGCTCTTTGAAGGCCGTTACGAGGCCATCGTGGTAGATCGCGATCGCTATCTGGTAGAGGCCGTGCGGCGGGTGTTGCTAGCGCCCTTGCGCGAGGGGCTGGCGGGTACGCCTGAGGGCTGGGCGTGGTCGAGTTATGCCGCCACCATGGGCCGTTGTGCAGCGCCGGCGTGGTTGGCGGTCGACGATACGCTAGCGCCTTTCAGTGCGGCATCTTGCGCTGCAGAGGCTTTTGCTAGTGCGCTCGTGGCACCGCGCACGCGGGCCTTCGACCGCCCGCAACCGGTGCGGCGATGTCTGGGAGATTCGGCGTTTTTTGCCAACTTGCTGGCGCAAGCCCCGCGCCACTTGGCCGCGTGCGCCGAACTGCCGCGCTCGACGCGTTGGCCGCGACCCGCACTCATAGGCTTTGCTGCCGAACACCCCAATCGCCGCGAGGCCATGCGCGCTGCCTACGCGTGCGGTTGTTACACCCAGAAAGAAATTGCGCGCTATTTTGGCGTGCATGCGGCCACCGTTTCGCGGGCGGTGGGTACGGCCTATCAGCCACATGTCTGAGCCTATTCCCCTGCTGGCCTATGCGGTGACGTACGGCGCGCCATCGCTCGTCATGACGGCAGTATTTTGGGTGGTGCTGCCGTTGGTTTATTTCAAGTGGCTGCGGCCGGGAGTGCGCCGCTGGTGGCTGCGGATGCTCTCCCTGTTAGCGCTCTGGGGTGTCTCGTTCGTGCTCGCCTACGGTGATGTGCTGTGGAATGCCCATCTCGCCCAGCAACTGTGTGAGCGCGAGGGTGGGTTGCACGTTAAGGCCACCGCGACCGCGGCCGGTTTTATCGCCCTAGTGGATTTTTCGCGCTGGGAAGCCCGGGGTTTTCGTTATGTGGAATATCCCGTGGGCAGCGAGAAACACCGCGTCAGCCGGGTGGCTGGGGTGGCGCTAAGCCAACGCGTCGAAAGTTTTAAAAGCGACCACGAAGTCGTCACGCGCAACGAGGTGGTGACGCGCGCCATTCTGCGGCAGCGCGCGCAGCTGATTGACCACCGCTCGGCTGCCGTGTTGGGAGAATTCGTCACGTTTCGCCTGTATCCGGGCTGGCTCGACCGGGCTTTGCTGGCCAGGTTTGGCGGTGGTCCCCTGACCGCGCCTAGATGCGCCGGCCCGGGCATCACGCGTTACATCGAATTCCCCAACACCACGGAATTGCTCATCGAC
>CAIPNE010000326.1 GCA_903866355.1 uncultured Gammaproteobacteria bacterium | reverse complement strand
GGGACTCGCCGCGAGCAGCCAAGGTAGCAGCCACCGGTAGGTACGGCGCGGCGGCGTAGTGGGAGAGATGAACATCAACGGGCTCCTCTGGCGACCCCAGTGGCCACCGCGTCCTATGCTAACGCAGTTTGTTAGGGCCGCGCAGCGAACCACCGGAGGCCACCTCTGGCGACCCGCGTGAACTGGCTGGCTGAACTGGCTGGCTGAACTGGCTGGGTCGGTAACGCCTGGCGTGCGCGCCGACGATGGTCGCAGTTGTGACCGGCATCACGATTTTGCCGGTTGCCTAGACCGCCCAGTTATTTTATTTTTGAGACGTTGGGTGTTCTGTAAATTAGCAAAGGATTGACCAGCATGTGGGGCAGCGCGTTTTTGGCACGACGATGGGCGCTCGCACGCAGCCCCGCCGGGGCCTGGCGCGAGGGGCGAGTAGCAGCTCGCAAGCCCGGCGGTGTTGGTTTCGCCGTGGCGCTCCTCGGTGCAGTCACGCTGATGCCTTGGGCGATCCCTCTGGCCGTGGCGCGTGACACCAGCCCCGCTGCGCCGCCAGCCCCAGCCAACGAGCCGAATCAAACCAATCAAAACACGCCTTCGCTGCCGGCCGGTAGCGTCCCAGTGGTCGCAGCCTCCGCAGCGAAGGATGCACCCACCGACGCGGCATCTGTGGGTCAGGTTACTGCGCCGAGAGTGGGCTTAGGGCTGGGCAGCAGCTATCGAAAATTCGAACTCACGGGTGGCTACCAAAATGCTCAGGCGGCGAGCCCGGCACCTTGGTTGGCGCTTGCTAAGGCGTGTGCTGCCGGCGCCAGCACGGGTGGCTGTGAGGCCATTCATCCGCAAGTCTATTACTGGCAAGGCACCTACCAATTTCTGGACAAAACCAAGTTGGGTTTGGGTTACGGTGCAGCAGAAAAAGCGCTTTTCCGCAGCGACAACGCGGACTTTTCGCCAGAGTTCGCTGCCCCTCGTGCGCATCTCCAGTTATGGACAGTGGGGGTCTATCACGACGTTAATTCTTGGCTGAAGCTCATTGCGGAATACAGCAAAGAGCAAAATAGCTTTCCGGAAAACCTCACCCCGGCACCCGGTACCTTAAGGGCAAGGAGCGACTCAGACGCCTTCATGATCGGCAGTTTTTTTCTGTGGTGAAAAATGCCCCGCCGCATCGCTGGGCCCTTTGTCGCGACGAACCAAGCTACACTTCTGGGCACCTTCGAGGCTTGCCCGTTTATGTCGACATCGATGCACAGCGCGCCTAGCGCATCAGCCACATGGCGCCCCCGTGGCACCATTCAAACGTGTGCCGAAACAGACCCCATGGCTGGTCCAAAGGGGCGTGGCCAATGACGCTGCGCACGCTTTATCCCGCCACCGCGCCGCGCCTCGCCGAATGGTTGCCGGTGGGTGATGGCCACGAGATTTACTTCGAAGACGCGGGCGTTATAGAGGGACTGCCCGTGGTGTTTCTCCACGGTGGTCCGGGTGGTGGTTGTAAACCCAGCCATCGCCAGTTCTTTGATCCCACACGCTATCGCGCGGTGCTGTTTGACCAACGCGGGGCGGGCCGGTCGCGCCCATTTGGCGCAACCGCCCACAACACCACGCCACATCTGGTGGCGGACATGGAGCGCTTGCGCGAACACCTCGGGATCCCCGCGTGGGTCTTGTTTGCCGGCTCTTGGGGCGCGGCGCTAGCGCTGGCCTATGCCGAACAGTTTCCTCACCGGGTGCGCGGCATTGTTCTGCGGGGCGCTTTTCTGGCGCGTCCCTGCGATGTCGACTGGTTCCTCCATGCGGGAGCCGCCCGCCTGCTACCACGGGCTTGGGCCGCCTTGAACGCCAGCCTAGGCCACCCCGACAACTTGGTTAGCGCCATGCATCAAGCGCTGTTTGGCCCGGATCCAGCCCTCGCCCTGGCCGCCGCACGGGCGTGGACCGCGTGGTCTGGCGAGGTGGTGATGTATTCGTTTAATAGCGTCGACAGTGAGATGGAAGGACCCGCCGAGGAAATGCTAGCCAAGGCGCGCATCGAACTACATTACGCGGTGAATCGCTATTTTCTGAGCGACAACCAACTGCTGGCACAAGCCCATCGCTTGCCCCAGGTGCCGGTGCATCTGGTCCACGGGCAGCGCGACTTGACCTGTACCGCGGACGCTTCGTGGGCCCTGCATCAGGCGATCCCCGGATCCCGTCTGGAAATTCTTCGCACGGCGGGACATCTCTCGGGCGAGCCACTGGTGAGCGATGCACTGCTGCGCGCCGCTGACCAAATGGCCGACGAACTGCTGGGCCATGTCTGACCTCGCCTGGCAGCAACAGCTGCACAACCCCAACTCGCCGCCGCTGCTGATGGGCATCCTCAACGTGACGCCCGATAGCTTCTCGGATGGCGGGCGTCACTTCACGCCGGCCAGCGCGTTGGCGCAGGCGCAGTTGATGGTAGAGCAGGGTGCTTCTATTTTGGATGTCGGCGGTGAAAGTACCCGCCCCGGCGCGCTACCGGTGAATGACCCAGAACAACTGCGGCGGGTGCTGCCTGTGCTGCTGGCATTGCGTGCCAAGTTACCGGCCGCTATTGCCCTGTCGATAGACACTCGCTCTGCAATTGTGGCGCGTGCCGCCTTGGACGCTGGCGCGCAGATCATCAACGATGTCTCGGGGGGGCGTGACCACGGATTGTTAGAACTTGCTGCCGCCAAGCAGGCCTGTGTGGTGCTCATGCATATGCAGGGCGAGCCAGCGACCATGCAGTTGGCGCCCCGTTACGAGGATGTGGTGGGCGAGGTGTTGGCGTTTCTGCTGAGTGCGGCGGCAGCGGCCGAACAATGCGGCGTTCCCCGTGAGCGTATTCTCATTGATCCGGGCATTGGTTTTGGCAAAACCCGTGAGCACAATTTGCGGCTGCTGGCGGCGCTGCCGCAGTTCGCCAACGCAGGCTATGCGCTCATGTTGGGTACCAGCCGTAAACGGTTTATGGGGGCTATTTGCCGCGAAACAGCCTTCACGGCGCTCGTGGGTGCTACCTGCGCTACGACCGCTTTAGGCGTGGCTGCGGGGGTGCGAGTGTTTCGGGTGCACGATGTACAGGCTAATCGGCAGGCGCTGGAGGTTGCTTGGGCTATCGGCCAGAGCCATGCCTAAGGCTGAGTCTTAGGCCGTTGGTTTTGCGCTGAGCGCGCGCGAGTTTTTTAGATTGCGAAAGACCAGCGGCTGGGCCCGTACCTCGGCCAAAGAGACGGCGGTCATGCGGGCCACCTCTGTCACCAAGCTCGCGTGATGCGGGGATTTATCGCACACCGGATCCGCCTGAGTAGCGTCCCCGGTGAGCATGAACGCCTGACACCGGCAGCCACCAAAATCTTTGCCTTTTTCTGGGCAGCTTCGGCAGGGCTCCTGCATCCAGTCGTCGCCACGAAAACGGTTAAACGCGTCTGAGTCGTTCCAGATGGATTCAATCGACTGCGTTTTAACATTTGGGAAGGTGAACCCGGGCAGTTGGCGCGCGGCGTGACAGGGCAAGGCCGAGCCATCGGGGGCAATGGTCAGGAACACCGATCCCCAGCCATTCATGCAGGCTTTGGGCCGGTTTTCATAGTAGTCGGGCACCACGTACAGGATTTTCATCTGGCCCTTCATGCGGTCTTGATACTCGTGGGCTATGCGTTCGGCGCGCGCGAGTTGTTCGCGGGTGGGCAGCAGTCCCGCAGCATTGAGCTTTGACCACCCGTAGTATTGGGTGCTGGCGAGTTCCACATAATCGGCTTTCAGGTCGATGGTCATCTTGATGATGTCTTCGATCTGATCGATGTTTTGGCGATGGATCACGATGTTTAGCACCATCGGGTACTCGTACTTTTTGACCACCCGGGCCATCGCGTACTTGTGCTCGAAGGAAGCGGAGCCGCCGAGGTAGTTGTTGAGGTCTTCGTCGCTGGCCTGAAAACTAATTTGGATATGATCCAACCCGGCTTCTTTAAAAGCCGCCACGCGTGCTTCGTCCATCCCAACACCTGAGGTGATGAGATTGCTGTAGTAGCCCAGTCGCCGCGCCTCGGCGATGAGGATTTCGAGGTCTGGGCGGACCAAGGGTTCGCCGCCCGAAAAGCCCAGTTGCGCGGCACCCATGCGGCGGGCCTGTTGGAGCACGCTGATCCATTGCTCGGTGGTGAGCTCGTCTTTGTACTGGGCAATTTCGAGCGGGTTTGAGCAATACGGGCATTGCAGCGGGCAGCGATAGGTCAGCTCGGCCAGCAACCACAAGGGCTTACTCATTGGGGACGGAGCGTAGCCAACCTTGGCCATAGGCAGTTTCCACAAAATGGGTGACGTCCTGGTCGAGGGGCACGCCGGGGAACTGTACTTTGAGGGCTGCGATCAGCGCGCCGAGGGAGGTTTTGCCATCGATGCGCTTGAGAATTTCGCCGGCGCTGGCGGATAGTTTGACCATGCCTTCGGGGTAGAGCAGCACGTGGCAGTCTTGGGCTTCTTCCCATTGCAAACGAAACATGGGCGCGATGCGCGCGACGGTGTCTTGGGTAATGGTCGGTTCAGACATTGGGGCAGCTGAAAAAAGGTGGTTTGTGTTCAATGTAGGCCATCCACATCGCATCTAGCATGGTCCACAGCACGTTGAGCTTGAACTGGAGAATGCTCAGCGCGTATTCCTGATCGCTGCGGGTTTGGAAGTG
>CAIPNE010000325.1 GCA_903866355.1 uncultured Gammaproteobacteria bacterium | reverse complement strand
GGGTCGCGGCTGGTGGCGTCGCGGCTGGTGGCGTCGCGGCTGGTGGCGTCGCGGCTGGTGGCGTCGCGGCTGGTGGCGTCGCGGCCGATGGCGTCGCGGCCGATGGCGGTACGTCCGATGGCGGTACGTCCGCCAGCACGTCGCTGGCTTGAGTCGGTGACGAGCCATCCAGCGGCAGCGGGTTGCTGTCAGGCAAGGTTGGGCCGGCTATTGAGGGATCCGTCTCGGTCTCAGGTGAGGGTGGCGGAGAATCGGGCGCACTGGCGTTAACTTCTTCTAATGCGAGGCCTTCCGCGCTAGGTGGTGCGACGGTACGCTCGTAATGGCGCTGCCACCACACCGCCACTAACGCCAGCAAAACCACCACCAGCGTGTAACTCACGGCCTTCACCCAGAGATTGGCGCTGGTGAGTTCCACTGGCGCGCGCGACTCAAAGTCGGCGAGGGTGGGTTCTGTTACTCGGGCTTGCGCGTTGTACTGCGCGAGGGCGGTGGTGGGATCGAGGCTAAGCTCGCGCGCCACGGAGCGAATGTAACCTTTGATGAACGCTGGGCCGGCCAGTTGGTCCCAGGCTTCACTCTCCAGCGCGAGGATTAGTTTGGGCTCCAGTCGGATGCGTCGGGCCAGCTCCACCACTTCGATGCCGGCGGCTTCGCGGGCGGCACGCAGGGTGGCGCCCGCGCCTGAGGCAGGCGCGGAGGCGGGCGATGGAATTTCAGGGTTGTTCTGCATCTATTACAACTCGCCACGCAAGAGTTGTCCGGTCTCGCGTGAATCTGGAAATTGGTTGCGGAGCATCAGCTCGTAACTGGCTACTTTATCGGGATGCTTGAGCTCGCGTTCTATGCGAATACCCAGTGCCAGCGTGCGGGGGGTCTGCGGCGCGTCGCGCAGGTAACGGGCCAAATAGCGATTAGCCTCAATCACATCCGGTCGATCGAAACTAATTTGCGCCATGGCCAAGAGTGCCGTGCGCATTTCAGGATTGCTGCTCAAGGCTGCGCGAAAATACTCCTCTGCAGCTTTGTTGTCTTGGGCGTCTAGGGCACACAAGCCGGCGTTGGTATAGGCCACCTCGGGGGTGTCATACAGCGGATTTTTAACCGCGGCCGCGAATTGCAGCTGACCTTCTGGGTAACGTTTTTGCCGACACAAAAATTGTCCGTAGTTGTTCAACGCAAAAGAGTTACCGGGGTCAGTGCGCAGCGCGCTCTTGAAGTTTTTTTCTGCCAGATCGTACTCGCGCAGCTGGATGTACAGCAGGCCGAGCGCGTTGTGGGCGTCCACATAGTTGGGATCGACGGTGAGCGCTTTTTGGAGTCTTTCGAGCGCTATTTCGTTGTTGCCTTCGCGCATGTACTCAATGCCGAGTTGGGTATCGAGTGCCGCTATTTTCTGGCGCTCTTCGGCGCGGCTAGACCCCGGCGGAATCGGCGGCCCCGAACGACAGGCCGTCAGCAGCAGACAGGCCAGAAGCCAGCTCAGCTGAGGTTTCCCGGCGTTGCGCTTAGGCATTCAATGCGGCCTGTTGACGACGCTGGCGGGCGCTCCTCGCGACCACTTGCCCGACCAATTGGCCGCAGGCGGCGTCAATGTCTTCACCACGCGTTTTGCGGGTGATGGTGAGCAACCCGGCGCCGGCCAACTCGCGACGAAAGATATCGATGGCGGCCGGCGTGGAGCGTCGGTAAGGGGCGCCCACCACCGGGTTGAATGGAATCAGGTTCATTTTGGCGGGGATGCCCCGCAGGATTCGCGCCAGCCGCCGCGCATGGGCCGGGGTATCGTTGACGCCATCGAGCATCACGTATTCAAAGGTGATTTGATCGTGTGGGTTGTTGGAGACGTAACGCCGGCAGGCGTCCAGTAGTTCGGCGATGGGGTACGTACGATTGAGCGGGACCAGTTCGTCGCGTAAATCGTCATCCGGCGCATGGAGGGACACCGCCAAACTTACCGGGCAGGTCTCGCGTAAAAGATCGATGCCTGGCACATGGCCAGCGGTGCTGAGCGTGACGCGTTTGCGCCCTAAATTGTAGCCGTTGTCATCCAACATGAGTTTCATGGCGGCCACCACACTGGTGAAGTTGAGCAGCGGTTCGCCCATGCCCATCATGACCACGTTGGTGATGCGGCGCTGGGTTTTAGGGTGCTGGCCCAAATGACGTGCGGCGACCCAGACTTGTCCGATGATTTCGGCGGTGGTTAAGTTGCGGCTGAACCCCTGCTTTGCGGTTGCGCAGAAACTGCAGTTGAGTGCGCAGCCCACCTGCGATGAGACGCACAGCGTGCCGCGATCCATCTCGGGGATGAACACGGTTTCGATGGCGCTACCGTTGCCCACTCGCAACAGCCATTTGAGCGTGCCGTCGGTGGACTCATAACAGTTCATGACTTCTGGAAAGCTGAACGCTGTGGTGGTCTCGATTAACTCGCGCAGCCCACGCCCAAAGTTGGTCATCAGCGCGAGATCGAGCACCCCTTGTTGGTGCACCCACTTAATCAATTGGGTGGCACGAAACCCGCGCTGGCCATGCGCTTCGAAGTAGCTTGCTAAGGCCTCTGGATCGAGATCGAGCAGGTTCGCGGGGGTTTCGGTCATGGTGTTGGCGTCGTTGGTTCTAGCGCGGTTGGAGTTCGGCTTGCGCAAAAAAGAAGGCAATTTCCTCGTGCGCCGTTTCCGGGCCGTCGGAGCCGTGCACGGCATTCTCACCGATATTGGCGCCGAATTCTGCGCGAATTGTCCCCGCATCGGCCTTGGCGGGATCGGTGGCCCCCATCACTTCGCGATTGCGCAGAATGGCATTCTCGCCTTCTAGTACCTGCACCATGATGGGCCCGGAGGTCATGAAATCGACCAATTCCTGAAAGAACGAACGTTCCCGGTGGACGCCGTAGAAGAGTGCCGCCTGAGCCGGCGACAGCCGCATGAGCTTGGCGCCAATGATGGTGAGCTGCGCACCTTCGAGCTTGGCGAGTATGCCCCCGATGAAATTCTTTGCGACGGCGTCGGGTTTAACGATAGACAGAGTACGTTCGATGGCCATGACCTGAGAGACTCCTGAAATGAAAGAGGTAAGGTATTGAAAATAGGGCCGGGATTATAGGAGCTGCGGTGCGCAAACGCACGGAGCGCGGGGGACGCGCTGCGTTTAGTACATGCCAGTCTGGAGGCGGGCAGCCTCGGACATCATCTCGGAGCTCCACGGCGGGTCAAACGTGAGTTCGACAGCCACCGAGGTAACATTAGGCACCGTGATGATTTTGTCACGGATGTCATCCACTAAAATGGGCCCCATGCCGCAACCGGGCGCGGTGAGCGTCATGTCGATTTCCACGCGCTTGGCACCGTCTGATTCCGTCACTACCTCGCAGCGGTAGATAAGGCCGAGTTCCACAATGTTGATGGGAATTTCGGGGTCATAGCAGGTTTCTAGTTGCGCCCAGAGGAGGCTTTCATCCACTTCACCCGAACTGGTGTCGCTGTGAGCGGGACCGGCGGCGGGCTCCATGCCTAAGGCATCGACATCTGCGGCGGCCACCCGCGCCAGATTACCGTTGACATTGATGGTCACCGAGCCGCCCAACGCTTGGGTGATATAGACGCTGACGCCAGCTTCTAAGGTGACCGGCGTGCCTTCTGGAATGAGCACGGCGGCGCAATGCCGCAGCAGGGTGATGGGCGTATGGGGGTCGAAAGCGGGAGCGTTCATGGGTTTGATTCCGATCAGCCGAGGATCTCTAGGGCTTTCGCCAACGCGGCGAAAAACCGATCGACGTCCTCGCGAGTGTTATAGAAGGCAAACGAGGCGCGTGCGGTGCCCGCCACGCCGAAGCGCGTCATGACTGGCATGGCGCAATGATGGCCTGTGCGAATCGCGACACCTTGTGAATCCAGCAGTACGCCGAGGTCTTGGGAATTGATGCCCGCCACCACAAACGACAGCACCGCCACTTTTTCTTTGGCGGTGCCGATGAGTCGCAGGCCGGTAATTTCTGCGGCGCGGGCCGTGGCGTACTGCAGTAGGTCGTGTTCGTGGCGCGCGGCGGCGGCAAAATCCAGCCCGGCGAGATAGTCCAGCGCGGCTTTCAAGCCGATTCCACCGGCGATGTCCGGGGTGCCCGCTTCGAATTTAAAAGGCAGCTCGTTCCACTCGGTGTGTTCGAAAGACACCGTGCGAATCATATCCCCGCCACCCTGCCAAGGCGGCATGGCTTCGAGTAGCTCGGCTTTGGCGTAGAGCACGCCGATGCCCGTTGGGGCAAACAGCTTATGGCCCGAAAAAGCAAAAAAATCGCAGTCTAAGGCGGTGACATCTACCGGCCCGTGCCCAACCGACTGCGCGCCATCCACCAAGACCTTCGCGCCCTGAGCGTGCGCCAGCCGGATGATCTCGGCGACCGGGTTGACCGTGCCCAGTGCGTTGGAAACCTGCCCAATCGCGACCAATTTGGTGCGCGGGCTGAGTTGCTCGGCAAAGGCGGCGAGATCCAGTTCGCCGGCGTCATTGATGGGCGCAACCTTTAAAACGGTGCCGTGGGTGTCTCGCAGCTGTTGCCAGGGCACGATGTTGGCGTGGTGCTCGGCCTCACCGATGAGCACTTCGTCGCCGGCGCGCAGAAATGTTCGGCCGTAGCTTTGCGCGACTAAATTAATGCCTTCGGTGGTGCCGCGGGTAAACACAATCTCGCGGGTGCTCGCGGCGTTGATAAAGCCGCGAACCGCTTCGCGCGCGCCTTCAAATTCATCCGTGGCGCGCTGACTCAGCGTGTGGACGCCGCGGTGCACGTTGGCGTTGAGGGTTTCGTAGTAACGCACCAGCGCGGCAATGACGGCACGCGGCTTTTGCGTGGTGGCGGCGTTGTCTAAATAAACCAACGGTTTGTCGTTCACTTGGGTCCCCAGCAGGGGAAAGTCCGCGCGGATCCTCTCTATGTCAAAAGTCGGTAGCTGGGTTGGCTGGTTCATGACGCAGGCTCAATTCGCTCGGGGAGCGGGATGTCCGCGCTGCCCGTCAGGCGCGCGGCAAGGAGACGGCGCAGGGGTTCAAAGCTCACTTGTTC
The DNA here is from genome assembly GCA_903866355.1 of uncultured Gammaproteobacteria bacterium. Lineage (GTDB taxonomy): Bacteria > Pseudomonadota > Gammaproteobacteria. The sequence goes on along the minus strand of CAIPNE010000325.1, from coordinate 2,145 downwards.
GACCACTTCTTGGGTGAAACCAAAAGTCAGCAGCGCGTGGGCTTCGGCCGCAGGGATCCCCCGCGAACACAGATAGAACAGCGCCGCGTCATCGAGTTGGCCAACGGTCGCGCCGTGCGCGCAAGTGACGTCGTCGGCGTAGATTTCCAGCTCTGGTTTGGTGTCTATTTCCGCGAACGGCGAGAGCAGTAAGTTATGACTGGCTTGGCGGGCAGAAATTTTCTGCGCATGGGGCTGCACGATCACCTGACCACGAAACACGCCTCGCCCATCGCCCGCGGCCAGCCCTTTGTAGAGTTCCACGCTAGTGGTGTGCGGCGCTTGGTGATCAATGCGCGTTTGATGGTCGATATGTTGGCCGGCACCCACTGAGAATAAGCCGTTTAAGACCACCGCCGCGCCGGGTGCCGCGAGCTTGGCACAGATTTCTACGCGGGCCAGTTTGCTGCCGAAGGCAAAAGAATGGCTGCCCACGCGCGCGTCGCGCTCGATGGTCGCTTGCACGCTGCCGATGTGAACGGCCCCGGCACCTTCTAGCTGGAGACGGTAGTGCTCGATGATGCTGCCCGCACCGGCGGTGAGGTCGGTGAGCGGGGTGCTGAGGTTAGTCGCTGCGGCGTCGCCGTGATGCAACTCGATGAGCGTTAACTGGCTGTTGGGCCCCGCGTTCACGATCACTAAGGGGGCGCTAAAGTGTTGCTCCGCCTCACCGGTATGCAGGAACGCGATCAGCAGGGGAGTGGTTAATTGGCAGCCCGCTGCGAGTTCGATGACCACCCCAACGCGCGCGCAGGCCATGTTGAGTGCGGTGAAAAAATTGGCGTCTTCGCCGGCGTGGCGCGCCATGAGCGCACGCAGGCTGGCGGGATCTTCGGCCAATACCGCCGCCAGTGTGCGTAGGCGCACGCCGGGGGGCAGGGCTGGGGCGGCTAAATCGGGGGCCAGCGTGTCATCGATGAACACCAGCCGATAGGGCGTTGCGTCCAACAGCGGAACCGCGCTGGGTGCGCCGCGTTTGGGCCCTGCGTTAACGAGGTAATCGCCCTCGAGATGACCTTGCAAATCGGTATATTTCCACGCCTCATCACGGGGTGTGGGTACGCCACGTTGCCGCGCGTGGGCGAAGGCTCTCGCACGTAGATCCGCCAACGGCGCCGCCGGATCGGGCGCAAATTCCCGCGCTAAGGTTTGTAAGATACCCATTAGGCGACTGCTTGTAGCAGCCAGTCGTAGCCGCGTGCCTCGAGCTCGAGAGCCAGCTCGCGCGAACCGGTTTTGATAATTTGACCGTGCGCTAAGACGTGGACGACGTCGGGAACGATGTAATCCAGCAACCGTTGGTAGTGTGTTACCACCACGAACGAGCGCGCGGCATCGCGTAATTGGTTGACGCCTTCAGCCACGATGCGCAAGGCGTCGATGTCTAGTCCGGAGTCGGTTTCGTCGAGCACGGCGAGTGCCGGTTCCAATACGCTCATCTGAAAAATTTCGTTGCGCTTTTTCTCGCCGCCCGAAAAGCCCTGATTGACCGGTCGGCTTAGGAGGCCTTCTTTTAAACCTAGCGCGGCTGTTTTGGCCTTCACACGGGCGAGAAATTCCACCGCATCGATTTCGGGTAGTCCGCGATATCGGCGGATGCCGTTCAGTGCCGCCTTGAGCATGTAGACGTTGTTCACGCCAGGGATCTCGACCGGATATTGGAAAGCGAGGAACACCCCCTCGCCGGCCCGTTCTTCGGGCGCCAGAGCCAGTAAATCCTGGCCCTTGAAGGTGACCGTGCCAGCGGTGACGAGATAGCCCGGTTTGCCCGCCAAGACATGCGCCAGCGTGCTTTTGCCGGAGCCGTTGGGGCCCATGATGGCGTGGACTTCACCCGCGCCCACCTCCAGATTGAGCCCGCGTAGGATGGGTTTTCCGTCGATTTCGACGTGCAAATTTTGAATGCTTAGCATGATGCGTTGTTCCGGTAGGGTCAGCCGACTGCGCCTTCGAGGCTCACACTCAGCAATTTTTGGGCTTCTACGGCGAATTCCATGGGCAGTTCTTTGAACACTTGTTTACAGAAGCCGTTGACGATGAGGTTGACGGCGTCTTCGTTGCCGATGCCACGGCTGCGCAAGTAAAAGAGCTGATCCTCGCTAATTT
>CAIPNE010000324.1 GCA_903866355.1 uncultured Gammaproteobacteria bacterium | reverse complement strand
TTCGAAGCGACCGGCGAATTCATCTGTTTCGATGATGTCGCGTTCAATGGCGGCCGCCGCAGTAACCGGCGGTGGTCCAGCGGGAGCGGCCCCAGGCCCACCCGCAGGGGCTGGATTTTTGCCGCAAGCAGTGAGGAATAGCAGTAGCGCCAGCGCACCCAAGCGGGCGCGCGCGGTTAGGCGCGGCGGCGTCACACGGGTCATAATCATAGATATAAGGACCTTTCAGCCGATGATTCGCGCAGGGCTATGGTTACCCAAGGGCAGTTCGCCGTCGGCCACCCCATGGGGCACATCGTGGGCGCGGGCGGCGGGCCAAGCCTCGTGGGATCCTGAGTATGGCATACCGTCGTCGATTTAACTAGATTAACCGGCACCGGCCCACGGGGCTCCCCGCCCCTCCAGCAACCCGCTAAACCGCCCAACCCGGCCGGAGACTGCCATTTCATGAATATGGGAATTGCGCCATTCGGCGTGCCGCTGGAATTTTGGTTGTTCGCGGGCACGCTGTTAGGGGTGGCGGTGTTCCATCACCACACCCTAAGCGTCGCGCTCATCGGCTTGGCGACGGTTATTGGATACAAACTGCTGTTTGTCGGCTTTCACACCGGGCCCGGTGTGGCCGGGCTGTTGGCCCATCTGCAACACGAATGGGTAACCCTCACGAACTTATTCGGACTGCTCATGGGTTTTGCGCTGCTGGCGTGCCATTTTGAAAAAAGCCTGGTGCCGATGATCCTGCCTAAGTACCTACCCGGCGACTGGAAAGGTGCTTTCTTGATGTTGGTGATGGTGTTCGTGCTGTCGAGTTTTCTGGACAACATTGCCGCGGCCATGATCGGTGGGGCCATGGCGCATCAGTTGTTTCGGGGCAAAGTACACATCGGCTATCTCGCCGGCATCGTGGCGGCCTCCAATGCGGGAGGTTCCGGTAGCGTCCTGGGCGACACCACCACCACCATGATGTGGATCGCCGGCGTCCACCCGCTAGACGTACTCCACGCATACGCCGGCGCGGTGGTAGCCCTCGTGGTGTGCGGCATCCCAGCCTCCCTGCAACAGCACCGCTACTCCCCCATCCTCCGCGACACCCACGTCCATACCCAGATCGACTGGGGTCGCTTGGGCATTGTGTTATTCATGCTGGTCGCTGCGATGGTGACGAACATCACCGTCAACTCCCGCTATGTACAGTACGCCAACGCGTTCCCCTGGTTGGGTGCGGCGCTCTGGGGGGCCATCGTGCTCACCAGCAAAGTGCGGCGACACGACTGGGAACTCTTGCCGCAAACCGCGCTGGGCTCTTTGTTTCTCCTCTCGCTGGTCACTTGCGCCTCGTTGATGCCGGTCGAAGCGTTACCGGCCGCTGCTTGGACAACCGCACTGGGGCTGGGCTTTGTCTCGGCTTTATTCGACAACATCCCCTTGACCGCGCTGGCCCTGAAACAGGGCGGCTACGACTGGGGCGTGTTGGCCTATGCCGTGGGCTTTGGCGGGTCGATGTTATGGTTTGGTTCAAGCGCCGGGGTGGCACTGTCCAACCTGTATCCCGAGACGCGTTCCGCGGGCTTGTGGTTGCGCCACGGTTGGCATGTGGCACTGGCTTATGTGGTGGGTTTTGCAGTCCTTATGACCACTGTCGGCTGGGTACCGACCGGAACGCAGCAGCGCGTCGCAGCACCCGTCAGCGTGCTGCTCAACCCCGGCTAGCCAACATAGCGCCACCTGTTTGGCAGGCTAGCGAAAACACCCGCCGCCCTGTACTGTCGTAATTGGTGCGTGCCTAGGCACAAGATTATGCGTTAGGGCTGTCCATCGGGGCCCATTTTTGGAAAGGATCTTCTCCATGCGTCTCCTTTACTTCGACTTCCCTGGCCGCGGTGCGGCGATCCGTGATGCCCTCCGATTAGGCAGCGTGCCGTTCGAAGACGTCCGCATCAGCTACCCCGATTTTTGCACCCGACGGGCAGCGGGCGAATTCCCTTGGGACACCCTGCCGGTCGTAGAATTGCCAGACGGCACCGTCTTGGGACAAAGCAATGCCATTCTGCGTTGGGCCGGCGCACTGGCGGGCCTGACGCCACCCAACCCTGGCGATGCGTTGCGGGTAGACGACCTCCTCGACAATATCGAGGACTACGGCGCGCGGGTGAGCGTGAGCATCCGGGTGGTGGATGACGAACTGCGCGCACAACTGCGCGCGGAACTGGCCCAACGCTGGCTGCCCGAATGGTTCGCCCTTTTGGAGCGGCGGCTTGCGGAAGCCGGGCACGGTTGGCTGGTGGGCGCGGCCCTGAGCATTGCCGACCTAAAAGCCCTGCACTTGATCGACAAAGTCATCAACGGCAGCCTGTCTGGGCTGCACACTGATGCCTTAGCGGCTTTCCCAACGCTGAGCGCATGGCATGTGCGAGTCCACGCACTACGGATACACCGGAACCTCGCATGACCGCTCCGCCTAGCGCGGAAGTCGATGGCAACTGGCGAATCGGGCGTCGCTACCAGCAGGAAAACCCCGCTGACCGCGCGGTCCTAGCCGACATAGAACGTCAGCTTGCGGGCCTCACGTTAGTCGACACCCCGGTGTGGTTGTTCGATACCGAACGTTGCCAGTGTCTGTGGGCAAACCCGACCGGGCTCGAAGTCTGGAAGGCCGAAAGCGTCGCGTCGCTGCAGGCCCGAGATATCGCTGCAACGCAGTCTGAGGCGGTCTATACGCTCCTGAACGACTACCTGTTGCGGGTCGAGCGGGGCGAAAAAATTGCGGTCTGGGTCACGCTAGACCCCCGCGGCACGACTCGTCGCCACTACCAGAGCCATCACCTAGTCACCCTCTTGGATGGTCGTCGCGCGCTGCTCATCGAGGCGCAGGCCGAGCCGCCGGTGGAAGAAATGCTAGCGCTGGCGTCGAACTACGCGCTCACCATTGGCTTGTACGAAATCGATGGCCGTTTCGTGAGCGGCAACCCGGCATTTGTCAAAATTGCGGAATACCAACCGCTGACAATGCTAACGAGCATCTTACCGGCCAACCCAGAATTGACGCACTGGGCCCGCACGATTGCCGAGCAGAGCCAACTGCAGTTCGAAACTCGGTTAATCACCGAGCGCGGTAGCCGCGTGTTTCGCTGCGAATTACGCCAAGTACTCACCGCCACGCGCCAGCCGCGCGCCTTGCTGACACTCTACGACCTCAGCGAGCAACGCATTGCAGAATCCGAAGCGGCGCTGAAGGAGAACCAAGCCCGCACCGAGCGCACGTTAGACAGCGCCGAAGTGGCCACCTTTGGTTGGGACCTTGCGGGTGAAAAGGTGTGGGTGGACGATCGTTGGTGGGTGATGCTCGGCTATACCCCCAACGAAATCTCGCTCAACACGGCGGTCTGGGTGTCCCTCATACACCCGGAAGATTTGACGCGGCTAAGCTCGCTATTTGCGCAAGTGCGCGCCGGAGAAATTGGCACGTGGGACAACGAATATCGCCTCAAAGCGCAGGATGGTAGCTGGCGCTGGGTGCTTGACCGTGGCCACGTCACGCGGCGCGATGAACAGGGCCTCCCGCTCGAAGGTAGCGGCATTCATCTCGATATCCACCAGCATAAGTCCTCACAAATAGCGCTGGCCGACAGTGAATTGCGCCATCGCGCCATGCTCTTGGCCCTGCCAGACCTCATCGTCATTAACGATACTGATGGCCAGTTTACGGATGTGCACGCGGCCTGCCTGAAAGACTGGGGTTTTCCCTCAGAGCACCCTGTAGGGCTGAATATTGCGCAGGTGCTGCCACCTGAATTGGTCCCCACTTTTTTTCAGGCCCAGCAAAAGGTGCTCGCCCAGCAAAGCATGCTGCAAGGTGAATACCACGTGATCGACCCCCAGCTGGGCCCGCGGTTTCGGGAGTTCCGCATGGTGCCGCACGGGCCACAAAAAACGCTCACCATGATTCGCGACGTCACCCAACGGCAGACGGAGCAGCAGGCCCATTTGCAGGTCGTCAAGCAGCTTCAACAAGCACAAAAAATGGATGCCCTCGGTCAGCTCACCGGCGGGGTCGCTCACGATTTTAATAATATTCTGGCCAGCATTTTGGGTTACGCCTGGCTGGGCTTACAACAAACGAACGAAGCCACCAACCCCAAAATGGTGGAGTACCTTGAGGTGATCAGTTCCGCCGGCGAGCGTGGCCGCGATCTCGTGCAAAAAATGCTGGCCTTTAGCCGCCGCTCAAGTGACCTGCCGGCCGTCGCACAAGATCCTATCCCGGCCCTCAAAGACGCCTTTCAAATTCTAAAATCCCTGATTCCTTCCAGCATCTCACTGTCGTTAGAAGTGCCCGACAGTTGTCCCGCGCTGGCGATCGATCCCACGGAACTGCATCAGGCCGTGGTTAACATGGTGCTCAATAGTCGCGACGCCATGAATGGGAGTGGCGACATTGCAATTGTTCTGCGCCCACTTGCGCCATATGAGCAAGCGTGCGCGAGCTGCCATCGTACGACCTCAGACAGCTATATCGCCATCAGCGTCCGGGACAACGGGAGTGGCATTAGTAGCGCGCTGCTGGACCGCATTTTTGATCCTTTTTTCACGACCAAACCGGTCGGCTCGGGCACCGGCATCGGACTGGCCGTGGTGGAAGGTATTGTTCATCGTCTGGGCGGGCACATTCTGGTGGAGACTAGGGAGAACCGCGGCACCGAGATCCGGTTGCTGTTCCCCGCCGCGCCCAATGCTGGCCGCGGATTTGCCGAGAACCTCGTGTCACCCACAACAAATGGGCGCGTCGGCAACGTCCACCACCATCTCATGGTGGTGGATGATGAAATTTGGATCGGCACTTTTTTGCGGGAGTTCCTCCGCGAGGATGGTTACTCCGTGAGTGTTTTCACAGACAGCCGCGCAGCACTTGAGGCTATTAATGCCGCACCCAATGACTATACGGCGGTCATCACCGACCTCACCATGCCGCATTTGGGCGGTCTGGAGCTTGCCGCGGAGATTCACGCTCGCCATCCGGACATCCCCATTGTGCTGTGTACCGGGGCCGATGAAATCGGCAACGCCGAACGGGCGCGGGAGGCGGGCATCTTCGGCATTCTCCCCAAGCCCATCCCGGTCGTAGAACTACGCGCTTTGCTGCGTGACATTCTGGCGGGAGCAGGCAACGCGCGCACCGCAAAACCTAGCGACGCTGGCGGGCCAACTTAACTTAAACACTGAACTTCAAACGCCGAACTTCAAACGACGTTCAGGCTCAGTCGGCGCTGAGGACACCGCCGCGGTCAGGGTTCAATTTGTCGCCGGCGCGCCGTGTGCTGCGCGTGCCAAACGGTCGTGGATGCCGCGCCAAGCCGCGCTTGCAGGCGGCATTTCAACAATAATCTGCGCACAACCAGCAGCGTCTAACGCTCGTAAACTGGCATATAGGACCCGGGCGTAGGCGCTCGCGGTGGCTGGCGCCACCAGCCTCACCGCTTGCGGCGCATTAATTTGCGCCAGCGTGGCGGCTCTGGCAAACAGCGCGAGACGGGCGTGGCGCGCCAGCAAATCGGCGGCGCGCTCAATACACGCCGCGGCCACACACAGCACCAGCGGCGTGCGCGGCGCATAGTGCGCCGGTAGCGCCCCCGAAACGCGCGGCGAATGCGCGTCAGCCGCACCCAAAGCACCACCAACAATCCGGGCAATCTGCGCCGCATTTAGCATGCCGGGGCGCAATACGCGCGGGGTGACGCCCACGACGTCGACGATGGTGGATTCAATACCCACCGCGCACGCCCCGCCATCCAGCACTATCTCGAGCGCCGCGCCAAACTCGGCGTGCACATGCGCCGCCTGCGTCGGACTGATCCGCCCAAAGCGATTAGCCGAGGGCGCCACCAGTCCGTAAATTCCGCGCGCAGCGCAAGCAGCCAGCAACGCCTGCGCCAAGGGGTGCGCGGGGCAGCGAACCGCCACGGTATTTTGGCCACCGGTCACCGCGTCCAGCACATGATCGGCACGCGGTAGCACCAGGGTGAGCGGCCCGGGCCAGCAGGCTGCCGCCAAGGCGCGTGCCGCCGGGGGAATCTCGCGCACCCAATGTGCAAGCCCCGCCGGGGTGGCGATATGAACAATCACCGGGTGATCAGCAGGCCGGCCTTTGGTGGCATACAGGCGCGCGATGGCAGTCGGGTTTGCGGCATCAGCACCCAAGCCATAAACGGTCTCGGTGGGGAACGCCACGAGTTCGCCGCGCGCCAAAGCGGCAACGGCGGCGTCAATCAATACTGCGGGGTCCTGCATGTCAGGACGCGACACGGTGGGCGTTGGGGCAGTCCAGCGGATCCCGGCGCGCGCTGGGCCGGTGCGTACTCGCGCCGCACGCGGCGAGTTGCACGCCGGCCGCCACGCCGCGCCGCAGTGAATAAAAGGTGTGGGTTGCCATCATTAAGTCGGCATCCTACGCGATGCAGCACCGGGGATGCGCGACAACCTGGGCAAACACAACCAACCCCCGTTTTAGGGGCGAGCGCAGTAGACTAGGCGCTACTCAATCAGTGGACACTCCCATGCACAAAGTGCTCAGCCTCGCGATCGTGGCGACCGTTTTTCTGACCCTGTCGAATGCGTGGGCCGATGACGAAGAAAAGGATGACGCGCCACAGGATGGTCGCCCCGTGGTCCATACCAGCTCGCCTCAGGACGTCTACGAAGCCAAGCTCAGCATGTTGGAGTCGCGCGTGGAAGCCAAGCGCAATTACTGCAAGGCCACCGGGGCGAAAGGTTTGGACTACTGCTCCAAAGAAGCCGACCAAATGGAACGTGAGGGCCAGTCGCGGCTCAAGGCAGAACTCAAAGCTGCGCTAGCGAAACAGCCAGCGCCCTAAACGGCTGTCGTTAAGCGGCGCTGAGGATGGCTGCGAAAGTCGCGGCATCCACGTTACCGCCGCTCAGCACCACGCCCACCGGCCGGTCACCGTACCGGCCCCCCTCCAGCAGTAAGCCGGCGAGACCTGCCGCACCGGCACCTTCGGCGAGATTATGCGTGTCCGTGTAATAGGCCCGCATGGCGTGAGTGATTTCGGTCTCGCTCACGGGGATGATGCGCGCGGCACCGGCCCGCAGAATGGCCAAGGCCGCCGGTGCAGGCGTGCGGCAAGCCAGACCATCCGCCAGCGTCTCGGCGCGCGGCGTACACACCACCTCGCCGGCGCTAAAAGACAGGGCATACGCGGGCGCTCCGGCCGCCACCACCCCCACGATGTCGGTCGTTAACCCCAAGGCATCGCGCGCGGCAATCAGGCCGCACGCACCCGAGCCCATCCCAACGCCAACGTAAACCGCCGCCAAGGGCGGCGCGTGACGAAAAAATTCCAGTCCATAAGTGGCGACCCCACAGACTAAGTCACGCTCAAAGGGTGAGACCATCGTCAGGCCCTGCGTGCGGGCGAGTTCGCTGGCGACCTGGCGGGCGTCCTCAAAATCGCTGCCCGCCTCGATGAGTTGCGCCCCTAGCGCACGCATCGCCGCGTTCTTTTCAAGACTGTTTCCGTGGGGCACCACGATCGTCACCGGGCAATCGAAAACCCGCCCTGCTAACGCCAGACTCTGCCCATGATTACCCCGAGTCGCGCTCACCAAGCCCGCACTAGCGCCCCCCGCTGCCCGTAAGCAATGTAAATAATAAAGGCCACCGCGCACCTTAAAGGCACCGATAGGCGTGTGATTCTCGTGTTTGACCCAGACCTCCCTGCCAGCGCGGGCAGCGAGTAACGGCCAAGCATATTGGGGGGTTGGCGGGCAGTAAGGCCGAATGACCTCGGCCGCGGCTTCTATTTCCAGGAGCGTCGGTAAGTGCATAGAGGCTCCCTAGCAAGCTCAGTGTCCTAGCGAGTGATACAGCGCCAGATATTCCCCAGCACTGCGGTCCCAAGAAAAGTCTTCGGCCATCCCCGCCAATTGCAGTGCTCGCCAGCGCTGGGGCTGGCGCCACACTGCGGCGGCGCGGCGCAGTGCCGCCAGCAGTGCCTCTGGACGGGCCTTCTCAAACAAAAAGCCGGTCTGGCCATCGCGCACGCTGTCGTGCAGCCCCCCGGTACGACGGACTATCGGTAGCGCGCCATAGCGCTGACTATAGAGTTGGGACAACCCGCAGGGTTCGAAGCGCGAGGGCATCACCACCGCGTCAGCCCCGGCAAAAATTTGATGCGCAAGCTCAGTGTCATAACCGAAACGTACCCCGACGGCCCGCGGATACCGCGCGGCGAGCGTGCTCAGAGCCGCTTCGAGCGCCGGCTCGCCGCTGCCCAATATCACGCATTGGAAACCTTCTCCCACCAGCGCCGGCAAAACCTCCAGCAGCAAATCGATACCCTTTTGATCCGTCAACCGGCTCACCATGCCCAGCAGCAGCGCATCCGGTCCCTCGGCCAAGCCGAAACACGCTTGCAGCGCCACTTTATTGGGTACGCGGGCCGCCAACTCGGCGACGCTGAAATTTGCCACCAGCAAGGGATCTGTCGCCGGGTCCCAGATGTCGGTGTCGATGCCATTGAGAATGCCGCTCAGCGCATTCGCTCGATGACGCAACAAACCATCCAAACCCTGTCCCAACGCAGGCGTGAGGATCTCCTGCGCGTAAGTGGGGCTAACGGTGGTCAAACGCTCGGCAAACGCTAAGCCACCTTTGAGGAACGAACCGCTGCCGTGAAATTCTAAGCGCTCGTAATGCCACCATTCCGGCGGCAATTGCAGTTGCTCGAAAGTATCGCGATCGCACAGCCCGGCGAACGCGAGATTGTGGATGGTAAACACGCTGGGCGGAGCCTGCGGGCGGGTGGACAGCAACGCGGGGACTAGACCGGTCGGCCAGTCGTTGCAATGGACGACATCTGGCCGCCATGCAGGATCTTCGGCGAGCCCAACCACTGCGCGCGCAAAGCAGGCAAAGCGGTGAGGATTATCGTGCCACTCGCGTCCTGCGGCATCCGCATACGGACCACCGGGTCGATCGAAAAAAACGGGCACGTCTACCAGCCACAAGTCGAGTCTTGGGGCGAGCGGCAGACGCAATATGGAACACTCGCTCGGCTGACCCGGCAAGGGCAGCGTGCGGTAGACGGGGAGATTGGGATAGGCGGCCTTGATGGCGCGATAAGCTGGCAGCACCAGCTTTACCTCGCACCCACGTTGCGCAAGGCTTTTGGGCAAACTGCCGCAAACCTCACCGAGCCCGCCAGTGTGGGCGAAGGGTGAGGCTTCGCTGGCGACGAAAAGAACCCGTTTCATGGTTTGATAATACTCAAAAATTGCGTCGCGCCGGCTGCTAGCCTGCCGCCCCTTGCGTAAACTGTGGGATAAGTCACTTGCGCGGCGTAGCCTGAGTGGCGCGAAGGATGCGAGAACCGACGGCGTCGACCCCGAGATTAAAGACCATGCAACACCGCCCACCCACCTGCTTTCAGTTTGAAATTCAGCCCGTCATCCCCAGCTCGCTGGCACGTTTGACCACGCTGGCAGAAGACCTTTCTTACACTTGGGACCGGCGCATTCAAAATTTGTTCGCGAACTTAGACCGCGAACTCTGGAACGCCTGTGGTCACAACCCCAAAATGTTTTTGCGCCGCGTGTCGCCCGAACGACTCGCCGTCGCGGCGACCAACCCGGTGTATTTGCAAGATTACGAAGCCGTACTCTCGGCGTACGGCAGCTATTTGCACAAGCCCCGCGACGCACGGGTGCTCAAGCAATTAGATCCCGAGCACGATCTGGTGGCCTATTTCTGCGCCGAATATGGCCTGCACGAAAGTCTGCCGCTGTATGCCGGCGGCTTGGGTGTGCTGGCTGGCGATCATTGTAAGGCGGCCAGCGATCTGCGACTGCCGTTTGTGGCCGTGGGTTTATTTTATCGCGCCGGTTATTTGCGGCAGGAAATTGATGCCGAAGGTCGGCAGCACATGCAGTATCTGCCGGTGCAGAGTCAAGATCTGGCCTTTACCGAGGCGCAGGATCCCACTGGCGCCCCGCTGCGCCTGCACGTGGATCTGCTAGGCCGAGATGTCGCCATCCGCGCCTGGATTGGCACACTCGGCGAACTGCAGATCATTCTCCTCGACACCGATCTGGACACCAATTCCGCAGATGACCGCCACATCACCCATGAACTCTATGGGGGTGAGGCGGAAATGCGCATTGCCCAAGAAATTGTGCTGGGCATCGGCGGCGTACGCGCCTTACGCGCACTGGGTATCGCCCCAAGCGTCTGGCACATCAACGAAGGGCACGCCGCATTTATGGTGTTGGAGCGAATCCGCGAATTGCTCAGAACGGGGCTCGATTTTGACAGCGCGTTAGAGGTCGTCGCCGCCGCCACGGTATTCACCACCCACACGCCCGTACCGGCCGGCCACGATGTTTTCTCACACGACCTCATGCGGCGCTATTTCCCCAAGCTCATCGAGGATTTAGGCGTCAGTGAACAAGGCGTCTTCGCACTGGGCGAAACCCCTCTCGATTCCGGGGGCTTCAACCAGACCTCGCTGGCCATCCGTGGTTCGCGCTTCCACAATGGGGTGAGCGCCGTTCACGGCACCGTGGCCTCGCGCAACGAATGCTTTATCTGGCCGGAAATCAGCCCATCGGAGAACCCCATCTCCCATGTGACTAACGGCGTACATACCCACACTTTTCTGGCCCCCTCGTGGATGAATCTGTTCGACCTGCGCTTTGGTCGTCAGTGGCGCAACGAACTGTGCAACACGGCGTATTGGCAGCGTATCGATGAACTTCCCGACCACACTTGGTGGAGCGTACGGCAGCTGCTGAAACTCGATTTAATGGAACACCTCCGCGAGCGGCTAACCCGCCAGTACACGCGCTATGGGCTCGCCCCAGCCAATATCGCGCAGCGCTTGCGGCGGCTGTCGCCCACGCACGACCCCCTGTTGGTGGGTTTTGCACGGCGCTTCGCCACCTACAAACGCGCCACGTTGTTGCTGACCGATCCCGATCGCTTGGCGCGCCTGCTCGACGACGAAGAGCGCCCAGTCATTCTGCTGTTTGCAGGCAAAGCGCATGCGCGCGATACCGGCGGTCAGGACCTCATCCGCGCACTCCACGAATTCTCCCTCCAGCCGCGTTTCAGCGGCCGCTTATTTCTGATTGAAAACTACGACATCGCGCTGGCACGGCACTTGGTGACCGGGGTGGATATCTGGCTCAACAACCCGGAATACCCGCTGGAAGCCAGTGGCACCTCGGGCATGAAAGCGGCCATGAACGGGGCCGTGCATCTGTCCATTCTGGATGGCTGGTGGGCCGAAGGTTTCACCGGCGATAACGGCTACGGCATTGCGCCGATGGGTCACCAACTACCCGAACACGAGCGCAATCGGCTGGAGGCCGAGGAAATTTGTCGGGTGCTATTTGAGGTCGCCAAGCCCAGCTATTTCGATCGCGGTTGGCGTGGTCATTCAGAATCTTGGGTGCGGCTGGCCAAAGCCTCGCAGCGCACCGTGCTACCGCGTTTCAACGCCGAGCGCCAAGTGCTCCAGTACACCGAGAATTTTTATGCGCCGGCAGCGCGCCACGCACGTTCGCTGGTGGCCAATGACTACGCCCAGGCGCGGGCACTCGCCACTTGGAAACAGCGCGTCCGCGCGGCTTGGCCTAGGGTCACCTTACGTCTGGTCGAGGGGCCGCCGGCCGCCCTCTCTACGGGCGGCTCGTTTCGGTTAACGGTGGCGGTTGGCTTGGCGCAACTCCAGCCCGAGGACATCACGCTGGAATGTCAGCTCGGCAGCATGGGGGCCGACGGCGAATTCACTACGCTGGAAACCCATCGCCTTGCGGTCATTGATGGCGAAGCAACGCCGGAAATGACCTATGCACTGACCCTGCAGCCACGGCTATCAGGACTCGCAGCGCTGCGTTTGCGCGCATTCCCCGCCCATCCAGGGCTTGCGCATCGCTTCGAAATGGGCTGCATGCGCTGGTTGTGAGCCCCGACCATCAGCGCACCAAATGCCGTGATTGACCGAGCGATTCCGGGGTGACTAGCACCACCCCTTCGGGGCTGACGTAGAAACGCTGTTCATCGTCCTTGGGATCAAAACCGATGATGGTATCGGCGCCGATGTCGCAGCCGCGGTCGATCACTGCCCGGCGGATGCGACAACCCTTCGCAATCCGTACGTTGGGCAATACCACACAGCCGTGGAGTTCGCTGCCGAGCTCAACCCGCACGTTCGAAAACAGCAGCGATTGCACCACCTGAGCCCCAGAAATAATGCAGCCTCCCGACACCATCGAGTCCACTGCGTGGCCCCGCCGACCATCGTCGTTGAACACGAACTTCGCCGGCGGAACCTGCTCCTGGAAAGTCCAGATAGGCCAGTTGCGATCGTAGAGATCCAGCGGCGGTGTGACCGCCAACAACTCCATGTTGGCGCGGTAATAAGCATCCACGGTGCCAACATCACGCCAGTAAGCCGCGCCGTCGTCGGCGGGATTGCGGAAAGGATAGGCAACCACGCGATGCGGGCCGATCACGGCTGGAATGATATCTTTGCCAAAATCGTGGCTAGAGCCCGGAGTATCGCGATCTTTAATCAGTTGCTCGTAGAGAAACTGCGTGTTGAAAATATAAATACCCATGGACGCCAGTGCCAAGTCACTGCGTCCAGGCAGAGTTTGGGGCGTCGAGGGCTTTTCAGCGAATTCGCGGATGCGGTAAGTCTCATCGATGCTCATCACCCCAAAGGCAGAGGCTTCCGCCACGGGCACTTCAATGCAGCCGATGGTCATATCGGCCTTTTGCTCATAGTGGAAAGCGATCATCTGGCCGTAGTCCATTTTGTAGATGTGATCGCCGGCCAATAGCAGCACATAGGTCGGGGCGTGTGCCCGCAGGATGTCGATATTTTGGTAAACCGCGTCCGCCGTGCCCGCATACCACTCGTTGTCGATGCGCTGCGAGGCGGGGAGAATTTCAACGAATTCGTCCAGCTCGCTACGCAAAAACCCCCAGCCCCGGGACAGATGACGCAACAACGAATGCGCTTTGTACTGCGTTAGCACACCGATACGGCGCACGCCTGAATTGACGCAGTTGGACAGTGGAAAATCGATGATCCGAAACTTGCCACCAAAGGGTACCGCCGGCTTCGCGCGCCAGCGGGTAAGCCCTTGTAGGCGATCGCCACGCCCGCCGGCCAGAATGAGCGCGAGTGTTTCGCGGGTGAGGCGGCTGACGTAACGCTTGTCGGTTGGCATGTCTGTGCGATTCATCGGCGACTACTCGAGCGCAGCCCGGCCGCAGAACGCTGCGGAGGTCAACGCAACTAATTAGGCCGTATTATTGCCTGAGCTACGCCGCGTAGCCTACGAGAAAAAGCGCCAACGGGGGCGCTGGAGAGCAGGGGTTTCAACAACAAACTTGTGTGATGGGTTGCGAGCCGGAGACAGGTCTCAGGCGGCTCGCTGCATCACACTCTCGACCGCAATGCCGACGGTGGCAACTGGGGGCGCGTAGGAATGGTTGCCGGTGGGCGCGCGCCGTTGGTTAGCTTTCGGGGCCATCAGCACGATGGTCGCGAGTTGCACCACGCGCGCGCTGGCGAAGGCCGCCAGTGCCAGCGTGAAACTCACGCCAAAGGCTTGCAGCGCGTGTGCCTCTGCCAACACGCCAAAGGTTGACCAACTCTCGCTCAGCGCCAACGCGCTACCGAGCAGTGCAATGCCGCCAAGGCTATCGAGTGTCGCTGTGAGTGTTCTTTGTAATTTCATTGTGGGTACTACCGCAACAAAGGTGACCAAAAGGTTTAGCGTGATTCCTCGTAGGGTCGGAACCGCACCGCATGTGGTATGCATCCTAGAGGGTCGAAGTAAACAAACTGTGACGTAAATCACGAAAACGGAAGCCCAAACGAAAATTGACAATTGTTCACAAATTTTTTGGGCAAAGACGGACGAATTTCGCGCCATGGGCGTCGCTCCCCCATGGCGAGCCGCTGACAGCAAACGAAATGCGGGTCCACCGTGCGAGGTTTCAGACCGCCGCCCCCCAAGACACTGAACAGACCACGCAACGCGCCGACTGCGTGCCGGAGGACTCCTAGACCGCCCGCGAGTGAACCAGCACCGCCCAAACGCTGACCCAGCAGTGGCGAGAGCCCGGCACAAAGCGTCACGCTAGCCAAGTCGCGAGCCTCCGTCCCGCGCCCCGAAGGGCACGGTGCTGGCTGCGTGCGGGAAGCTCTAAGATCGAATGCGGCAGAAGGTGTGGTGCGACAAATGCACGCGGCATCGCAGCGGCGATGGGCGCGGGCGACGAAAAAGCTGTGGCGGGGGGATCAGCGCTAGTTCTCGTGCGGCGGGTGCGCCGCTAAACGCTGCGCGTCCCAAAGTGGCCAATTCTCACAACCTAGGCGCCTCAGCACCCCACCCGAGACGGGCGCTTCAACCTTGGCGTCGCCGTTCCTCGCGCTCGCGCCGCTTTGCACGGTCTTGGTCGAGTCGATTGAGCTCTCTTTCCAGCTCCTCGAGGCGGGCATCCAGACGCAGGCGCTGATAGTGAGTCAAGCCGGGCACCACCTGCCCCAAGCGCAGTTGCTCTGCGGACAGCTCGATCTCACCCAGCCCGCGGTAATACTCAGCGAGGTCGTAATGGGAGTTCGCCGTTTCGCCCACCAACTTCTCCGCCTCCGCCAGTAACTTATCGAAGCGGGGTTCACGCTGTTCCGCGCTACCAAAGCCACGCAAGAGTTCTTTGGCCGCCGCCCCGTTGCGCGTGTGGTTCAGGAGCGCGGCGTAGCTGTAAGCGGCCGCCCGGCTCTTGGGATCCAGCTCGTGCAACCGACGGTAGAGATCTAAGGCCAGCAAATGATTGCCCGCGCGTTCCTCAATGCGTGCCTGGGCCATCCGGAAGGCCGTCAAATTGGGGTTGTCACGTAGCAGTCCAGCCAGTTCGCGGCGCGCACGGACAAATTCACTGCCCTCGATCAGCGCCAGCACATAACCGTAACGCACCACGGCTTCGTTGGTGTAATTGCGGTCGCGCAAGACCGCTTCGTAGTAATTTCTGGCCTGCGCCGGGTCGGACATGCTCATCACATTAAGCTTCTGCCAGATGAGCAGAAAATCGTAGCTGTCCTCGCGCACGACTTTGGAAGGCAGACGTTCGGCGCGCTCGCGCGCTTCGGCAATACGGTTAACGGTGACCGGATGAGTACGGAGAAATTCCGGGATCATGCGGGGGTCAGAGTAGCGGTTGGCGAGTTGCAGACGCTCAAAAAAATCGGCCATCGACAGCGTGCGAAAACCCGATTTGCTTAACAGCTCGATGCCGATACGGTCGGCCTCTTTCTCATTGGCCCGTGTGAAATCGATTTGATACTGCTGTTGGGCCGCGGCCACCCCGGCAATGGCACCCAAACCGACTTGTGGTGCGACGGCCGCCAAGGCGATGGCGCCGATGAACGCGGCCATCGTCGGGATGCTCATGTTTTTGGCCGCCTCGATCATCCGCGCGCCATGCCGTTGGGTGAGATGAGAAATCTCATGGGCCAACACGGAAGCGACTTCGCTTTCGCTTTTCGAACCCAAAATCAGCCCAGAATGCATACCGATGTACCCGCCCGGCACGGCGAAGGCGTTGACCACATCGCTTTGAATCACAAAAAAATGAAAATCGCCGTAGTAGTGGCTCTGGTCACCCAGCTCCTTACCGAGCTTCTGGATGTAGTCTTCTACTTCTTCATCGGTGATGATCGGCGCATAACGCCGAATTTGGCGCATGGTCGCCAAACCCAGTTGGACTTCCTGCTCGGGCGAAATAACCGCGCCGGCTGAATCGCCAAAATCGGGCAGGTCTTCGAGCTCACCCGTTTGTGCGGCCGCGGCGGCGCAGGTAAGACCAAGCAGCATGCCACAGGCCCAGCCGCGCCAACTCCGGCGAGAAACCTGGGCAATAGGGGAATGGCGTAACGTCATAGATAGAGAGATTCTAACAGGGGGGTTTGGCTACTCGCGAGCGATACGCGCGGTTCATGTCTTTGACTGTGGCTGTGACCGCGCGCCGAGCGTTCGGTTCACCAATCTCCCTTTCCGAGATCTTCGCGTGAGACTTAAGATAGCCACCGGTTTAAACATTCCAGCGGGGCACGCCCATGAGCAGCAAGAACGCTTTTTACGCCCAGTCAGGCGGGGTGACCGCGGTCATCAACGCCTCCGCCTGTGGGTTAATCGAGACCGCACGCCAGCACCCGCAGCAGATCGGCCGTGTATTGGCCGGCCGCAATGGCATTATCGGGGCGCTAACCGAGGACCTCATCGATACCAGCCTCGAGTCACCGGAGGCGATCGCAGCCCTGCGCTACACCCCCGCGGGCGCTTTTGGCTCGTGTCGTTACAAGCTCAAAAGCCTCGAAGAGAACCGCGCCGAATACGAACGTCTCATCGAAGTCTTTCGCGCCCACGATATCGGCTATTTCTTTTATAACGGTGGCGGAGACTCCGCCGACACCTGTTTGAAAGTCTCGCAGCTCTCCGCCACCCTGGGCTACCCCGTCCAGGCGATTCACGTACCGAAAACCGTGGACAACGACCTGCCATTCACCGATGTCTGCCCAGGCTTTGGCTCGGTCGCTAAATACGTCGCCGTGTCGGTACGCGAGGCCAGCTTTGACGTTGCCTCCATGGCTAAAACATCGACCAAAGTCTTTGTGATGGAAGTCATGGGCCGCCATGCGGGTTGGATTGCCGCCGCGGGTGGGCTGGCCAGTGACGCTGGCTGCCCTCTACCCATCATCATCCTGTTCCCGGAACTGCCCTTTGAACCGGCACGCTTCCTAGCCCGCGTCGACGAACTCGTGAACACCCATGGCTATTGTTCGGTCGTGGTATCCGAGGGCGTGAAAAGCGCCGACGGCCAGTTTTTGGCGGATCAAGGGCTGCGCGATGCCTTTGGGCACGCCCAACTGGGCGGCGTTGCGCCCGTCATCGCCAACTTGATTCGCGCCGAGCTGAAGCTCAAATATCACTGGGCAGTGGCTGATTATCTGCAGCGCGCCGCGCGCCATATCGCCTCCAAAACCGACGTCGACCAAGCCTATGCACTGGGCCGGGCGGCGGTTGAGCTGGCGTTAGCGGGGCGTAATTCGGTGATGCCGATTATTGTGCGGCACACGGATGAGCCCTACACCTGGAGCATTGGCGAGGCGGCCTTAGCGGACGTCGCAAATCAGGAGCGCAAGCTGCCCCGGGAGTTCATCAGCGCGGATGGATTTGGCATTTCTGACGCCGGGCGTCGTTACCTGTTACCGCTCATTCAGGGCGAAGACTACCCGCCATATCGCGAGGGTCTACCCGCTTATGTGCAGCTGCGTAACCTCGGCGTGCCCCGCCGAGCGGCGACAACGTTTGCACTGAGGTAGCGAGCCAGTAGAATCCCCCCCGTTAGCGGCGCCCCGCCGACGGTCGTTCACCCTAGAACGGCTGTTTGGCGTGCGTGCGGCATCTAAAAAAGCTCAAAGACGGTCCAGCGCTAGGGCGTCCGTCAGCCATCGCCGGCAGTGCCGGCATCCAACATCAAGAGGGGAAATTAATAATGTCGGTGCATCTCATCATTGCATTGGGCTGCGCGCTCTTCGCAATTGCCTATGGGCTATGGTCTCGCAGCTGGATTCTTAGCCAGCCGCAAGGCAACGAGCGCATGCGTGAAATTGCTGCGGCGATTCAGCAAGGGGCTTCGGCGTATCTCAATCGCCAATACCGGACCATCGCCATCGTTGGCGTCATTCTGACCGCCATCATCGCTAAGTTTCTCGACCTCAACACGGCGATCGGCTTTGTGATCGGCGCGGTGCTGTCGGGCGCAGCGGGCTTCATCGGGATGAATATCTCGGTGCGGGCCAATTTGCGCACGGCCGAAGCTGCTCGTAACGGCCTCAACGCCGCCCTGCAGGTTGCCTTTCGGGGTGGCGCCATCACCGGCATGCTGGTAGTCGGCCTAGGTCTGCTCGGCGTCGCCGGTTACTACGCCTACCTCACCTCCATCACGCCCGTCGGCGAATCGGTGAACTTGCACCCGCTGGTAGGACTGGCGTTCGGTAGTTCGTTAATTTCGATTTTCGCCCGTCTGGGTGGTGGTATTTTCACGAAAGGTGCCGACGTTGGCGCCGACCTCGTGGGTAAAGTCGAAGCCGGCATTCCTGAGGATGACCCGCGCAACCCAGCCGTTATCGCCGACAACGTGGGCGACAACGTAGGCGACTGCGCCGGCATGGCCGCCGACCTGTTCGAAACCTACGCAGTCACCATCATCGCCACCATGCTCTTGGCCGACTTGGTGATGAAAAACGTGGGCGTGAACGCGGTGCTCTATCCGTTGGTGCTGGGCGGGGTGTCCATCATTGCTTCGGTGATCGGTTCGCTGTTCGTGAAAGCCTACGATGGCGGCAAAATCATGAACGCCCTGTACCGTGGCCTCATCGTGGCGGGCGTGCTCGCCGGGGTGGCTTTCTATCCGGTCACCGAATGGATGTTCGGTGGTATTGAAGGCGTTTCGGTCATGAACATCTTTGGCTGTGCGCTCGTGGGCTTAGTCCTCACGGCAGCCTTGGTGTGGATCACCGAGTACTACACCGGCACAGAATTCAAGCCGGTACAGTACGTGGCCGCCGCCTCCGAAACAGGGCACGCCACCAATATCATCGCCGGCATCGCGGTGTCGATGAAATCTACCGCTTGGCCCGTGCTGTTCGTGTGTGTCGCCATCTGGGCGTCCTACACCTTGAACGGACTGTTTGGCATTGCGGTTGCGGCCACCTCCATGTTGTCCATGGCGGGCATCATCGTGGCCCTCGACGCTTACGGCCCGATTACCGACAACGCCGGCGGCATCGCTGAAATGGCGAAACTAGGCCCGGAAATCCGCAATATCACGGATCCGCTAGACGCCGTGGGTAACACCACCAAGGCCGTCACCAAGGGCTACGCCATTGGGTCTGCTGGCTTGGCGGCCCTCGTGCTGTTTGCCGACTTCACCCACAGCTTAGATGCGGGGGGCAAACTGGTAACCTTCGGGCTAGACCAACCTGCGGTCATCATCGGGCTATTCGTGGGCGGTCTGATTCCCTACCTCTTCGCCGCGATGGCGATGGAGGCGGTGGGTCGCGCAGCGGGCTCGGTGGTGGTGGAAGTTCGTCGCCAGTTTCGTGAAATCAAAGGGATCATGGAGGGCACGACCAAGCCGGATTACAGCCGCGCGGTCGACCTGCTCACCCAATCTGCGATTCGCGAAATGATCATCCCCTCCCTGCTGCCCGTGCTCACGCCGGTGGCACTGGCTTACGTCATGCGTTTCGCGATGGGCCCTGAGGCTGCGCGGATGGCCATCGGCGGGATGTTGATGGGCACGATTGTGACCGGCCTGTTTGTCGCCATCTCCATGTGCACCGGTGGCGGGGCATGGGATAACGCCAAAAAATATATTGAGGAAGGCCACCACGGCGGCAAAGGTTCGGACGCGCACAAAGCCGCGGTAACCGGCGACACCGTTGGCGATCCCTACAAGGACACCGCCGGCCCAGCCATCAATCCGCTGATCAAAATCATGAATATCGTGGCACTGCTGTTGGTGCCGCTGCTCTAAGCGTCCCGCGCTCAGCGCAAACTTTAAAAGCCCCGCCCTGTGCGGGGCTTTTTTTTGCGTTACCCACGCCACCAATACCTAGGCGCGCGACGCCGAAAATGCTAGCGTCGCGCCACTCCCGCGTTGCGGCTCACCCTCCCGTTCTGATGTTCCATTAAGGCAGAAAAACCTATGACTGCGCTGTACTCTGCGATCGACCCCGGCGGCCTGCTCGAATATTCCGTCGTCTATACCGACCGCGCGATGAATCACATGTCGCGCAATTTTCAGGGGGTGATGCAAGAAGTCTCACGCGTACTCAAGACGGTTTATCACGCCCACAGTGCGGTGGTGGTGCCGGGCAGCGGGACTTTTGGGATGGAGGCCGTGGCGCGCCAGTTCGCCACGGGGCGCCGCTGTCTCGTGATCCGCAACGGCTGGTTCAGCTATCGCTGGACGCAGATTTTTGAAATGGGAAATATCCCTGCAGACTGCAGTGTGCTCAAGGCCCGGCAGGTCGGTGCCGGTGGGACACGCGCGCCGTTCGCCCCACCCCCGATCGAGGAAGTAGTGGCCGCCATCCACGCGTACAAACCTGAAATCGTCTGCGCACCGCACGTGGAAACCTCGGCCGGCATGTTGCTGCCGCCCGACTATCTGCAGGCAGTGGGTACCGCCGTACGCGAAGTGGGCGGTTTGTTTGTGTTGGATTGCATCGCCTCCGGCGCGCTGTGGGTCGACATGGTGGCGTGCGCCGTGGATGTCCTCATCAGCGCCCCACAAAAAGGCTGGAGCAGCACACCCTGAGCAGCACTCGTGATGATGAGCGAGCGCGCCCGCGCCCGCATCGACGCCACCACCAGCACCAGTTACGCCTGCGATCTCCGCAAATGGCTGTCGATCATGGAAACCTACGAGAACGGCGGCCACGCCTACCACGCCACCCTGCCCACCGACGGGCTGCGGCAGTTAGCGACGGCCATGCACGAGGCCGAGGTTTATGGTTTTGAGCGTTTAAAGGCCCAACAACTCGCACTTGGCGAGCGCGTGCGGGCACTGCTCGAGAGCCAAGGCTACGCCAGCGTGGCGGCCCCTGGCTTTCAAGCACCCTGCGTGGTGGTGAGCTACACCGAGGATCCAGACATCCACAATGGCAAAAAATTTATGGCCACGGGGCTGCAAATCGCCGCTGGGGTGCCGCTGCAAATTGACGAGCCGGCCGATTTTCGCAGTTTTCGGATTGGTCTGTTTGGCCTCGACAAGCTGCAGGATGTGGAGCGCACGCTCGCCAGCTTGGCCGACTCGCTGCGCCAACTAGCTTGAACGAAGTGACGTCGCGCGGTCGCGCGCGAGCACTTTGTTGAGGGCCACTGGCGGCTAGCGAGACCACCGCCAGCGGCACGCGCCCCGGTCAGCGAAATGCCGGCATTACATACTCCGCAAAATCTCGCAGCACTTTGCGCTCGCAATCCATCGGTGGCCACAGGTCGAGTTCTTTGATGCCGCCGGCTTCTAGACGTTGGATGTGTTCGATGAGTTCGTCTGGCTCGCCGACCAACGCGCTCGCCTGGATGGCAGCTGGCGTGATAAAGCGCCGTTCGGCCGGGTTCAAATACACCAGATGGCCATCATGAATCTGCCGGAAACGCGCGTTTTCCGGCAGGCTCATGGCCTGCACATGGGCGAGGTATTCGGGCCAGATCCCCTGAAAATGCGGCGGAATGATGGCGTCGTTACAGCCGTTGTCTTTCCAGACCTCGTAGAAAAAGTGCAACTCGCAGGCAACCCAACTGCCGGTTTCATCGATGATGCGCTCGTCACTCAGGCGGTCGCCCGGCCGCAGCACACAACTGGTGGCGATGAACGCGGTGTGGAAATCAGGCGGTAGGGTGCGGCCTGCTTTGGTCGCGCCGCGCTCAATGGCCTCAAGCTTCGGTTTGACGACGTCCGGCTCGCCGCCGACGGTGATCCAGCCATCGCCAAAAGCGCCGGTGGCTTCTAGGGCTTTCGGCCCGTTGGCCGCCACGTAGATGGGGATCCGGTTGTCCAAATCGATGAAGCGCCGCTCGCGGTGCAGAAACTGAATTTCGCGCGTTTCGCCGTTATAGGTGTAGTCCACGGCCTCGCCGTCCAGCAACGCCCGCACCACGCGCAGATATTCACGAAATTCCCCAACCCGCATCGGGTCTTGGCCCATCACCCGCATCGCCGTATGCCCGGTGCCCAGCCCTAGGAATACCCGTCCAGGCGCCAGCGCGTTGATGCTGGCGATGGAATGCGCGGTCACCGGTGCGATGCGCGTGCCGGTGATAGACACCCCCGTACCAATAGCGATGCGCCGGGTGTGATGTGCCGCGAGCGCCATGGTGGCGTAGCAATCCGACCAGAGCATCTGGGAATCGCCCACCCATGCCCGGTCGTAGCCGAGTTCTTCGGCGTAGCGAATGATGTCCCAGTTGTTGATGTGTGTGCTGACGCCGATGCCAAATTGCATAAAACCCCCGTGCTTTTTTGTGTTTTATTGTGGGCGCGCACCGTGTTGCAAAACCCGGCAACCGGCACGACGTTCCGCGCAGCTTGCGGGCGATTGAGGGCGCGGGCAAGCTGGCTCGCATCGCGCAGCAGCCCAGACCCCATGCCATGAGAGTGCTCTTCATTACCCGCGCCTTTCCCCCCGTGGTGGGCGGTATCGAAAACCATAACCACGCGCTGTCCGTGTGGCTGCCGCACTATGCCACCGTGAGGACGCTCGCGAATCGCCGGGGCAAACGCGCGCTGGCCTGGTTCCTACCGTTCGCCACGCTCTTTGCGCTAGTTGCCCGGCCACGTTATGACGTCGTGTTGCTTGGCGACGGCGTGCTGGCCATTACCGGCTGGATTATCAAGCGCCTACAACCACGCCAAAAGGTCGTGTGCGTGGTCCACGGGCTAGATTTGATCTGGCCTGCGCGCTGGTATCAGCGCCTGTGGGTGCGGCGTTTTCTGCCGGCGCTCGATGGGCTCATCGCGGTCAGTGCACAAACCCGCCACCAAGCGTTGGCGCACGGCTTGGCCGCCGCCGCGATCACGGTGATCCCGAACGGCATCGAGACCGAAACGCTGGTTGGCAGCTACGCGCGCGCAGACTTGGCCCGGTGCTTGGGTCGAGATATCGCGCACACGCAGGTATTACTGACCGCCGGACGTCTCGCGCGACGCAAAGGCGCGGCGTGGTTCATTCGTGAAGT
>CAIPNE010000323.1 GCA_903866355.1 uncultured Gammaproteobacteria bacterium | reverse complement strand
TGCTCCAGGCTAGCGTGGCGCCTTGACTAAAGCCCAGCAGGTAGACCCGCCGCGGATCCACGCCAAAGCCCATGACTGCATCGTTAATACATTGAATAACCGCTAACCGGCTGTGCTCGGCTTCGGTGATCGCCAGACTACCCGCTGCCGCCGTTTGGCCCGTATTGAACCATCGATAGCCTTTGCCGGTGAGCGCAAAAGGCGCCTGCAGGCTTAAGGTCAGGAAGCGCGGGTCTAGGCGGGTGGCCAGGGCCGCCATGTCGTGCTCGTTGTCGCCTTTGGCATGCAGCAATACCAGTAAAGGGGGTCGCCCATCCGGCACGGCGGGGCGTCGTAGTTGATATTTTAATTGCACGGTTTTGCGCTCATTGGGACATGATAAACCACCACTCTACGGGTGGGTGTCTAACCGTGCTGGGAGATTGGCTAGGCGGCACGATTTGCCGTCTTTATCGCGGATGTTGTGCCTGCGAACTACTGGCCCCGCACCGGGTGGACCCTCAAGCCGACCACCTGCAACTGGCGCGGCTGTAATCGCCTCTTTGGGTACACACGCTTTGGGCGCCCACAGTGCGCGCTGATTCACCCCGCGCCCGCTGGTGCTGTTTGGTGCGCCCGGCCGTGCCGACGTCTTCCATCTCATTTATGGTTTGCAACATGCGATGAACGGGGTGACCGATTGCGAGGTGGCGGGGTCGTTAGAGGGCGTTGATGCCGGTATGGAACCAACACGTGCGCAGCGCCGGGCCGGAGCGATCAGGCGATGGGTTTGGACCTGCGCCATCACGGCCAATATTGACGGGGTGATGATTTGTTATTGCCGCCGCGCCGCCGTGGCGTTCAGTCCTGGTGCCCAGGTTGCGGTGCGGCGTGGACGATGCCGGCTGCTGGTGGCGCTTTGATCAGCGTCGTAGCCCGGCCGAATTTAAACGCTGAGTCAGAGGATTTTGGGGCCGCACTCGTGCCATGATTGCCGGCAATAGGTCCTAACGGCGTGAGTCAACAGAGGTGCTCACGGCGCTGGGTGAGCAAGTAACCGGGAGAGGCACGATGAAAAAATTGCTGCTGGGCGGGCTAGGTTTGGCGTTCCTCGGTCTCCTTGGGGGGCTTTATCACGGGGCGACTTGCCCCACAGATCCGGCACCACGCACCGCGGTAGAAGGCTATCTACGGGCCATGCAGGGGCGACATTTTGAGGATGCTTACGAGTACGTCACGGCCAAAATGACCGATGGCCGTCCGCGCGCTGAGTGGGCCACCCTCCAAGCCAAAATGTTCGAAATGGCGGCGGTAAAGCTGGCCGATCCGGACGTGCGTACCGCACACCGCGCCGCCACTAACCGCTTTCAGTGCGCGCCGGTTGCCACGGTGCCAAATGTTCTGCGCGCGGCAGACGTGCTGAATAATCAGGGCAGCACAGAATTTGAGCTCTACACGGTGATTTTAGACAACGGACACTGGCGCATCGATACCCAGGAAACGCTGTTTGAGGAAGCCCGCATCCACGAGTGGTTTCCGCACGATGAAATTCCGGCTTACAAAGGAACTGCGCCGACAGACCCTTAACGCTGCGTAGACCTTGGCTAAAAACTGGCGATGGTCGCGAACTTCGTGCGATTATCGCTGGGTGAAATGCGTGCTATTTTTTCAGGAACATCCCGGTGAATGACCCAAAAACCGCCGCCCGTGCGCGCCATGGCAGCGTGGTAACGCCTGCTACGTGCCCGCCGGAACGGGTGACTACCGAACGCAAAATATTACCGGTGATGTTTGCGCACGCTGGGAGCTGAGGTGCCGATCGCCACAGTGGGGCAGGTTCTAACCTCGGTTCGAATTCTGCCCGAGTGGACGAGCGCCGCCGGGCAACTCCTGCCGGCGTTTTACACCGCCGCCTTCGATGGCGCGATTGACGACCTCAAAGATGCCGTTGGACTGACCGCAGCGTGGCGCGCGCAGCAGCGCCGCTCCACCGTAGCGCTGGAAGCACGCCTGCGATTTTGGGGCTTGGCGTGGCGGGCGGAGCACTTGGTGGTGGAGTCTCGTATTGTTGACTTTGACCTCAAGCGCCTGCGCGTTGGACAGATCTTGCAGCGTGGCGCGGAAGTGCTCGCCACGCGCGAAAGTCTGGCGATCAGTTTCGATTTGGAAGCGCGCCGTGCGTGCGTTTTTGACGAAACCGTGACCCGCCAAATTGCCGTGCTGCACGCTGCCCAGCAGCGGCTGCCACCATGGCCGTGGGTTGGTCAACCCTATCTCACGGTCGCAGATGCTGCGACCCCCACTCACGCTTAACTATCGCCACCCAGCGCACCCGTAACTCGCGCACTGAGGACACGCCCATGCTCTCGACCATGATGGACACCCAGCTGTCTCTGAATCAATTTTTGGAGCGCGCGGGGCGGTTGTTCGCCACGCAGGAAATTATTTCCCGGCTCCCGGATAAATCGCTGCGCGTGCATACCTACGCCGACTACTACCGCCGCACGCGCGCGTTGGCCTCGGCACTGTGCAAACTCGGCGTTGCGCCGGGCGACCGGGTAGCCACGCTGTGCTGGAATCATCATGCGCACTTGGAGTGCTATTTCGGCATTCCAGCCGCCGGTGCGGTGATGCACACCCTCAATCTGCGCCTCTCACCCGCTGAACTGGGTTGGATTGCGAGCGACGCCGGCGACCGCGTGCTCATTGTGGATGACATTGTGCTGCCGCTTTATCGCCAGTTTGCGGATCTGCATCGTTTTGAGCACGTCATCGTGTTTCCATTTTCCGGCGCGCCGGTAGACCCCGAATTTTTAGATTACGAGCAGCTGTTGGCCACGGCCGATCCCGACGGCTACGCCTATCCGCCGCAGCTCGAGACCGATGCCGTGGCGATGTGCTACACCTCGGGGACCACGGGTCGGCCGAAAGGCGTGGTGTATTCGCATCGCTCTACGGTGCTGCACACGCTGGTGGGCGTCAGTGGTGACGCTTGGGGATTGCGCAGCCAAGACTGCGTGCTGCCGGTCACGCCGATGTTCCATGCCAACAGTTGGGGGGTGCCTTACGGGGTGATTCTCACGGGCGCAAAAATAGTGTTCGCGGGCCCGCATTTGCACGCCGAGGATCTGCTAGACCTCATGACGCTCCAGCCGCCCACCCTTTCTTTGGGCGTTCCCACTATTTGGATGACACTGATTCAAACCTACGAAGCGGCCCAAGCTGCGCAATCCACGCGCTGGCGTTTGCCGGCGGGTATGCGTTCCATGGTGGGTGGTTCGGCGGTGCCCGAAGCGCTGATTCGCGCGTTCGCCAAATACGATATCTGGCTACAGCAAGGCTGGGGCATGACGGAGACCTCGCCCTTGGCGGCGGTCACCTATCTCAAGGGCGACTTACAGCACGCCACCGAAACCGAACGTTTTCGGCGCGCCGCCATGGCGGGTGTGCCGGTGCCGCTGGTGGATTTCCGCATCCGCGCGGATGACGACAGCGATGCCCCATGGGACGGCAAAACCGTCGGGGAAATTCAAGTGCGCGGACCTTTCATCACCGGCAGCTACTACGAGGTGCCGGTGACGGCCGACAAATTCACCGCCGATGGCTGGCTGCGCACCGGGGATGTGGCCACCATGGACGAACTTGGCTTTGTGCGTATCACCGATCGCACCAAGGACCTTATTAAGTCCGGCGGTGAATGGATTAGTTCGGTGGATCTGGAGAACGCCATCATGGGCCATCCGGCGGTCGCTGAGGCCGCCGTTATCGCCATCCCGGATCCCAAATGGGATGAACGCCCGTTGGCCTACGTCGTTTTGCGCGCGGGCCACACGGTCAGTCCGGCGCAACTGGCCACCCACTTGCTGGCGAATGGTTTTGCAAAATGGCAAATCCCGGACCGCGTGGAATTTATCGACGCGTTGCCCCGCACCGCAACCGGCAAGTTCTACAAGCTCAAACTCAGAGAGATGTTTGCGCAAAACAACTAGCGCGGGTTCGTCACCACGCATGGCGGCAGGCCCCGGCCAACGGGGCAGGGCGCTTGGCGGTTCCCTGCTGGTCAGCGTCGATGGGGGTCTAAGCCCCCGAAGCCCGCGGTGCTAAAACGCGGTCGGTGCGGCTAACGCCGCAGCCGCTGCCGGACGCTCAGGCCGAGCATCGCAAGCCCGCCCAGCAGCAGGCCGATGGTGCTGGGCTCGGGGATTAGCTCGGCTGAGAAGCTCACGGCAACCTCGTCGATAAACGTATCGGGGGCTTCGGTAAGCACTTCCACAGTGCTTTGCGGGTCAAGCCAATCGGCCCAAAAGAGGTTCGCGTAGCGGCCGCCGGCGGTGCTAAACCCAAAGCCATGCTCGGTGAGTTGGCGGTCCAGGCCGGGTCGCAACCAATTGTCTGACGCATAAGGCTCGTTGCCAGGAATACTCTCACCCGTGGCGATTAAACTGGTAATGGCCTCACCGTTGCGGGTTCCCGTGATGCCGATAATTTCGTAATAGCCATTGCTGTTGGCGCTGTCGGTGGTCGTGAACTGTCCGCGTGCCTCGATAGCCACGCCGGTGTACTGCCAGTGCCATAACAGGCTGGCACTCGCTGGCGCGCTGAGTAGCGTGGCGGCCCAGAACAAACCGGTGGCCAGCGTGCGGCGGAGGGTGTCTAACGTTAGCACTGGGTGCTCCTCCAAAGAGGCGAGTGGTGTTTGGGTGGGGCGATGGTGAGTCTGCCTTGGGCACCTGAGGTTAAGCAAGACGGGGGCCATCGTATGTCAGTCGCGGTACTCAAGCTCAATGGTCGCGTGCTCACCCCGTTGCTGGCGGGTGTACTCCAGCGCTTCACGGGTGACCAGCCACATGCCGAACGACTCGCGGACGAAGGCATCGCCGAGCACATCCTCGGCCAGCGGGCGTGGCGCCGGAACGGGCAGCGCCCGCCCGTCATGCTGCACCCGGACGCGCACCCGGCCATCATCAAAACGCAGACGCAGGAGCACCTCGCCTAGGCCGCGCTGCGCGAGCATTTCGGTGACCTCCACCAGCGCGTGGCGGATCGTGTCTGCTGTCCTGTGGCGCAGGGCCCAGTGACCCGCCGCCTTCTCGACGAGGCGATCGATGGCCAGACCCGGCTCGGTCCGCAGGTCCAGTTGCGCGTCGATGCGCCGCCCCACCAGCGGCAGTGTCAGTAGATGCAACGCAAACGCCGTGGCAAAGGCCAGCGTCACTGGCGCCAGCAGTGCGGCAGGCAGGTAGTGGGTCAGCTGCACCGGATTACTCAGGGCCATCAGTCCCGCCGACAGCCCCAAGCCGACACAGGCCGCGCGGCGGGCATCCAGCACGCGTGAAGCCATCAGCGTGGCGCCGCCGGCCAGCATGACGCTGCTGACAAACACGAGCATGGCCGCCGCGACCGGACCGGGCAGCAGCACGAAGATCGATACCAGCTTCGGTGAACACGCCAGCAACAGCAGGATGGCCGATCCCACGTAGGTGGCGCGGCGACTATAAGCCCGTGTCGCCACCGACAGGCCCACGCAGGCCGATGAAGTGCTGGTGCCAAACCCGCCCAGCAGGCCGGAGACGCAGTCCGCTAGGTGCCCGGCCACGACGCCACGCCGCAAGGGCGCCATGTCAGGACGAACCCAGACGGCATCGGTGCCGCGCTGATAGGTCAGCATGTCCCCCAGCCAGGACGGCACGCAGCAAAAGGCCGCAATGAAGAACGGCAGGATCAGGCTCCAGGTCAGCTGACCGAAAGCCGGCAGCACCGGCCTTGGCAGCGCAAACCAAGGTTCGTCCGAGATCAGGGCTTTGGCAGTCGGATCCCCCATGAGCAGCAGGACCGCCACGCCCATCCCCAGTACGCCGCCTAGGATCACGGCAAACCGCGACAGCGGCCACCGCAGCAGGGCGGTAACGACCATGACCGCGAGGCTGGCCAGCAGCAAGGCGATGGCTGGCAGCTCCGGCAGACCCGAGGCGATATCCCGCAGTACCAGCGCACCAGCACGCGGCAGCAGGCTGGCACCGATCATGAAGACAACCACCCCAGTGAGCTCCGGCGGAATTAGGCTGAGCAATCGCGGCATGGCCAGGAAGAGCAGCAGCGCCAGCAGCGAGGCCACGATCAGGGCCGCCCCGGCTGCACCCAGCGTGGCCGCGCTGCCCGCTGCGAAGAGATAGGGCCCGAGGAAAATCGGCGTGGGCACATTGGGCAAGGCGTAACCCGAGCCGACCGGGCCACGTTTGATCCCATGCAGAAGCGCCCCCAGCGCATTACCCGCCAGCGTCATGCAGATAAATCCCATCGTCTGCTGCGGACTCAGGCCGAATGCTGTTGCAGCCAGCACCGGGATCAGCCAGTAGACCGATTGCAGGGCAATCTGCTGGAAAGCCAGCGCCAGCGATTGCAATCCGCTGGGCAGATCATCGGTGCCATGTACCAGATCAGGCGGTCTCTGGATGCGCGCGTCGCGGCTACGGTCAACCCAGTGAGGCAGTGCAATCATGCTGTGAACAGGCGTCTGCGCGCTGGCATTAGGTGCTCCTAGGAGAAGTTTCGTGGCGTGGGGAGCGTTCAGCGCAGGTGGCGGCGCGCCAGAGGATCGCGCACGGTGGCGGCGCTCGCAAGCGCGGCGTGTCTGCCGCGTCAGCCTAGCCCGCGCGAGGATAGGTCTGGGTGCGGCTCAGCGGTGGCCGAGGCGCGTCTCTAAGCGCGCCCGCGAGGATGGCCGTGGCGGATCACCAAAGCTGGCGAGGTCAGTCCCGCAACCCAATGACGCCCGCGCTCAAAGGCGGCACACTGGGCCTACTCAACTTGACCGCATCCAGAGGGCCACCATGCAGCTATCTGACTTAATTCGCTCGACCCACACCTGCCGTTATTACAAACCCGATCCGCTCCCCCCAGCGCTCATCGCGCGGGTGGTTGATGCCGCCCGTTGGGCGCCATCGGGCGGCAACCGGCAGCCGTTAAGCGTCGTCGTGGTGCGCGATCACGCCCAAAAAGTCGCGCTGCGCGATCTTTACCTGCCAATTTGGAACACCTACGTGGAGGGGCTGCGCTCGGGCAGTGTGCGCCTGGGCGCCCGGTCCTCGACGATCGACTCGGCTAACCATTTTGCTCAGCACATGGCAGAGATTCCGGTGCTGTTGCTGGTGTGCGCACGCTTAGCAGACGTGCACCCGACCGATAATCAATTGGGGCGGTTGAGCATCGTCGGTGGGGCGTCGGTCTACCCGGCGGTACAGAATATGTTGCTGACGGCGCGTAACGAGGGTTTGGGCAGTGCGCTGACCACCCTGCATTGTGCGTTGGAGCCGCAGATCAAGCCGCTGTTCAATATTCCTGAAGCAGTTTCTTTGGCCGCGGTGGTGATGTTGGGGTGGCCCGTCCAGCCTTTCCCAAGCAAGCTCACGCGCCGCCCGCTGGGGGAGATGATGTTCGATGGCAAGTTTGACAAATCATTCGCGGCCGCCGAGTTGCCGTGAGCCTCGTGGGCGGATTCAGCGCCCCGGTTCGCGGCCGGGGAACTGCGGTAGGGCATCGTGGATGCCCGCCCAGGTGGGTAATTCGGTCACAAAAATATGCGCCATCGGGGTCAATGTGATGGGGTCGTCTAGGGTGCCGGCGCGCAATCTCAAGGTGGCGCTGGCGTCGACCTCGCTGTAAATGGCGCTCCCACAGTGGCTACAAAACCAACGCTGCTTGTGGGGTGAGGAGCGATAGGCGCGCAACACCGCGTGGCCCGCTAGCAGGACAAAAGATGCCCGTGGAGTGGGCACACTGGCGACGGCGCTGGTGCCCTGAGCTTTGCGGCACTGGCGGCAATGACAGAAATAAACCTCGCCTAACGGCGTGCTTATTTGGTAGCGCACGGCGCCACACAGGCAGCTACCGCTGTGCATCAGATGCTTTGACTGCCACTAGGCGCAGGCGCACGTAATCCAGTTGCCACACGCCGTGGGCGTCCAGCAGTGGTGCTCGCAATTCCTCCCGTACTTCATCGATCACGGCGCGCCGGGTGGCGTCGTCCGGCAGCGCGTTGAGAAAAGGCACGGCCATGAGCGTCAACCAGTTCCCTACGTCGGCTTTGAACGGCGTGGGTCGCTCAAAAAACTGCAATGAGCGCACGGTATAGCCCTGGGCTTCGAGCAGCGTGGCGTATTGGCCGGGGCTCGGAAAATACCAAGGGTTGAGCGGTGCGGGATCGATATCGCGGCGCCCGAGCGCGTTGTTTAAAGCGGCCACGATGCGCGCGATATTGCCCGCGCCACCCATTTCGGCCACCAAGCGTCCGCCGGGTTTGAGGGCCTGCCAGATCCCAGCCAACACGCGCGCCGGATCGAGCAT
The DNA here is from genome assembly GCA_903866355.1 of uncultured Gammaproteobacteria bacterium. Classification (GTDB taxonomy): domain Bacteria; phylum Pseudomonadota; class Gammaproteobacteria. Next base: position 5,498 of record CAIPNE010000323.1, on the reverse strand, counting down.
CCAATGCAGTGCGGCGTTGCTGAGTACCCCATCGAAGGCTGACGCATAGGGCAACGCATGCGCGTCTAGCAAGGCCACCTGCAAACCGCGTGCACGCGCCAACAGCAGTTGTTCGGGACTGCTATCGATACCCAAAACCTCACAGCCACGGGCCGCAATTTGCGCGGTGAGCGCGCCATCACCGCAGCCCACATCCAGAATGTGTTCGCCGGGCAGCGGTGCGAGCAAATCGACCAACGAGGCGGCGAGCTGCGGCACGAAAGCGGCTTCGCTGGCGTAACGGGCGGCGTCCCACTGCATGGTCGTTGTCATGGGATGAGTATAGGCCGGGCTGAAGGTTTTCGGCACGGCGCGCAAGCGCTCTTTAACCTTCTACAATGTGGCCACGTACCGCGTCCCCAACTCTATTAGGAGAAAACCTTTGAGCAGCCAAATTCGGGCCATCGTGGCCGAGGAAAAAGACGGCAAAATTGCCGGCGTGTTGAAAACCCTTTCGAGCGCAGATTTACCCGACGAGGACGTTCTGGTCGACGTCGCTTACTCCACGGTTAACTACAAGGACGGCCTGGCCGTGACGGGGGCCGGGCGCATTTGCCGCCGTACGCCACTGATCTGCGGGATAGATTTAGCCGGTGTGGTGCGCGAGTCGCGTGACCCGGCGTGGCGGGTGGGTGAACGCGTGCTGGCCAACGGTTACGGCCTCTCCGAAGAATACGGTGGCGGCTACGCCCAACAACAACGCCTGCCAGGGCGCTTTCTGGTGCGGGTGCCGGACGCCTTTTCGTTAGAGCAAACCATGGCGCTGGGTACCGCTGGCTACACCGCCATGCTGTGCGTCAACGCCATTCGCGATCATGGCGTCACGCCGGGCGATGGTCCGGTCGTGGTGACGGGGGCCGCCGGGGGGGTGGGTTCGGTCGCGATCATGTTGTTGGCAGCTTTGGGATACCTCGTAACGGCCGTGACCGGGCGCCCCACCACGGCTGATTACTTAAAGAGCCTCGGTGCCACTGACATTTTAGCCCGGGCGGATTTAGCCCGTGAGTCCAAGCCCATGGAGAAAGAACGTTGGGCGGCTGGGGTGGACAGCGTGGGCGGTAGTACGTTGGCCACGGTGCTCGCACAAAGCCAGTACGAAGGCATTGTTGCGGCGTGTGGTTTAGCGGGCGGCGTGGGGCTCGCGACCAGCGTGATGCCGTTTATTTTGCGCGGCGTGACGCTGCGTGGCATTGATTCGGTACAAGCGCCGATGGCCAAGCGAATTCGCGCGTGGGACGACCTCGCTACTCTCATCGATCCGGTGCGTTTGCGCGCCGCGACCAGCGTCCAACCCTTAGCCCAAGTCCCCGCCTTGGCGGCAGCCATTCTGGCCGGTCAGGTGCTGGGGCGGGTGGTCATCGACGTCAACGCTTAAGCGTTAGGTTCGGTGCACCGCACGGGGTGCATCGAACCCTCAGGGGCTGGCGCGAGCGCGCTGCGCGAGCGCCACCAGTGCGCCACGGACTTCCCCGGCGCTGCTCACCGGTGTCGCAAACGGGATCCGATAAACCCGCGGCCCCACTTGCAGATGAATCCCTGCGGCGTCCGCGCCAGCCATGGCGGGTTGCAGGGTGTCCACGGCCGCGCCCAGTTGCGCGCGGAGATAGTCGCGCATAGCGGCCACGTGGTCTTCATTCATATGCGCCACCATCCCGGCTTCTTCGGCGGCACTGAACGGATTCACCGGCAGCAGCTCCTCAGGTTCTAGCCAATGGATAGCGCCAAAGCCGCCAATGTAGCGAATGCGGCGCACTTCAAGTCGCCAAAATTCAAAACCATGGGTGCGGTGATAGCCACGCGATTCAGGGAAGTAGCGGTAATAGCGCTCGCTGGTGTCGGTATCGTCTGGTGCTACCCGCGAGGCGTCAGCCATTAGCGTCAAGCGGGCGTGGGCTTGCAGGTCGTCGGCGGTGCGATCGAACACCAGCAGCGACACCCGCGGATCGGCCGCCACATTTTTGTAATGCTGGGCCAGATCAGCAATGAGGATAATCGGCTGGCCGCGGCGATCCACGCAAAAGGGCACCACCGAACCAAACGGATAGCCGGGTAGGGCGACCGACAGCGTGGAGAGCACGCCGTCGTAGCAGCTCAGTAGCAGCGCCCGGGCTAAGCTAAAAACAGCCGCTTTGCCCATGTTTAAGGTGCGGCCGGTTCCAACGGCGCCAGTCGCACCAGTTCCGTGCCTTCCTGCATCACTTGTTGGCCTTTAAGGAAATACAACTCGCTCACCGTGCCGGCAAAGGGGGCCGTAATGGTGTGTTCAATTTTCATTGCTTCGAGCACCAATAGTGCTTGGCCACGCTCGACCACATCCCCTACCGCGACCAATAACGCGGTGATGGCACCGGGCATGGGGGCGAGCAGACTGCCGGTAGCCACTTCTTCTTCGTTGGTCTGCTGCAGCGGGTCGATGATGCCAAGAACCCAGCGCTCCCCCTCGTCAAAAATCTCGAGCAATTCGCCACGCTGGACTACCCGTGCCTGAATCTGCTGCTCGCCAGTACGGAGCATGAGTGTGCCATCGGGGGCGTGGGTCGCCTGCAGTGGCACTAGTCTGCCATCCGGCAAGCGCACACTGGGGCCGCTGCGATGATGCTCGAGGGGCAGGTCTAGCGTTACTTCGCCGTGGCGAAAACTCAGGGTTTCGCGCCGGGTGTGATTGAGCCGAAACGCATCGGCGCGTGCCCATGGCGCAGCGCCTAACTCGCGGGTGCGCGTCAGCATCACCGCCGCCACCGCCAACAGCAACACGCGGTGCGGCGGCGTGCCGGGCGTGGGTAGCAAGTTGGCTTTTTGTTCTTCCGCAAAATGGGTGGTGAAGCCGCCTGCGGCATAGTCTGGATGCTCGATGATGCGTCGCAGATAAACCAGATTGGAATTCACACCCGCCAGTTCGGTCTCGCGCAGCGCGTGCGCCATCACTTGCAGCGCGTTGTGACGATTGTCCGCATGCACGATGAGCTTGGCGACCATGGCATCGTACCAAGGCGAAATGCTATCGCCGGTGGCGATGCCGGTATCGACGCGAATGTTTGCGCTGGGCAGCGGAAATTTTGCGTGCGCAACCCGGCCCACTGAAGGGCGAAAATCTTGCGCGGGGTCTTCTGCGTAAACGCGAACTTCAATGGCATGGCCGCGCTGGACAATGGCCGACTGCTCCAGCGGCAGGGTTTCCCCGGCCGCGACGCGCAGTTGCCATTCCACCAGATCCAGCCCCGTGATCGCCTCGGTGACTGGGTGCTCCACTTGCAGGCGGGTGTTCATTTCGATGAAATAAATCTCGCCATCGGGCGCTACGACAAACTCCACCGTGCCGGCGCCCACGTAATTGACGGCCCGTCCCGCGGCAATCGCCGCCGTGTAGAGGGTGTCGCGTTGGGCTGGGGTCAGGTGTAGCGCCGGTGCTTCTTCGATAACTTTTTGATGGCGCCGTTGCAGCGAGCAATCCCGCTCATATAAATGCACTAAATTGCCGTGCTGGTCGCCAAAGATTTGGACTTCGATATGCCGCGGGCGCTCGATGTATTTCTCTAGTAGAACCCGGGCATCCGCGAAGGCGGATTGAGCTTCGCGTTGCGCCGAGGCCAGCGCCGCGGCGAATTCTGCGGCACTCCGCACGACTCGCATGCCGCGCCCGCCCCCGCCGGCAGAGGCCTTGATCAGCACCGGAAAGCCCATGTTCACGGCCACGGCTTCCAGCAGGGCCGGGTCTTGATCTTCGCCGTAATAGCCAGGAACTAGCGGTACCGCGTGGGATTCCATCAGCGCTTTGGCGGCACTTTTGCTGCCCATGACCCGAATGGCGTTCACCGAGGGGCCGATAAAAACGAGCCCTGCGGCGCTGCAGGCCTGCGCGAAGTCGGCGTTTTCGGATAGAAATCCGTAGCCCGGATGGATGGCCTGCGCGCCCCCGGCAAGTGCTGCGGCGATAATTTTGGGGATGTCGAGATAGCTTGCGGCGGCCGCCGATTCTCCCAGTCGAATGGCCTGGGGGGCGCCACGCACGTGCAGCGCCTCCGCATCGGCGTCCGAGTAAACCATTAGGGTGGCGATCCCCATGCGCTGCGCGGTGCGTGCGATGCGGCAGGCGATTTCGCCACGATTTGCGATCAGTATCTTGCCAAACATAGGGAATCCTTACATGCGGAACACGCCAAACGGCGTGCGTTCGATAGGCGCGCTGAGCGCGGCGGTCAGGGCGAGTCCCAGCACGCGGCGGGTGTCGGCCGGGTCGATGATGCCATCGTCCCAGAGTCGCGCGGTGGCGTAATAGGGGTGACCCTGCTGCTCGTATTGCTCGCGCACCGGGGCTTTGAAAGCTTCTTCCTCGGCGGCCGGCCAGAGCTGACCCTGCGCTTCAAAATTATCGCGTTTGACTTGCGCCAATACGGCGGCGGCTTGTTCACCGCCCATCACGGAAATTCGCGCGTTGGGCCACGTCCATAAGAAGCGTGGGCCGTAGGCCCGCCCACACATGCCGTAATTACCCGCGCCGAAGCTGCCGCCGATGATAACCGTGAACTTGGGGACCTTGGCGCAAGCGACCGCAGTGACCAGTTTTGCGCCGTCTTTGGCGATACCGCCCGCTTCATATTTGGAGCCGACCATGAAGCCCGTGATGTTCTGCAGAAACAGCAGTGGGATGCCGCGCTGGCAGCACAGTTCGATGAAATGCGCGCCCTTGAGGGCCGACTCTGAAAACAGGATGCCGTTATTGGCAATGATGCCGATGGGGTAACCGTCCAGCCGAGCAAAGCCCGTGATCAGGGTGGTGCCGTAGAGCTCTTTAAACTCATCGAACTGACTACCGTCGACGAGCCGCGCGATGACTTCACGCACGTCGTAGGGTTTGCGCAGGTCCGTGGGCACGATGCCGTAGAGGTCGGTGGCCGGGTAGAGCGGTTCGCAACTGGCTTCACGGGTTACCTCGCCCAGCTTGCGCCAGTTGAGGTTGGCGACCAGCCGCCGGGCCATGGCCAGTGCGTGCAGATCGTCGCGGGCGTAGTAATCGGTGACGCCCGAACGCCGTGAGTGCACATCGGCGCCGCCCAGATCCTCGGCCGATACCACCTCGCCAGTGGCGGCTTTCACCAGTGGCGGGCCGCCCAGAAAAATCGTGCCCTGATTGCGCACGATGATGGATTCATCCGACATGGCCGGCACGTAGGCGCCGCCTGCGGTGCACGAGCCCATCACCACCGCGAGTTGTGGAATCCCCATGCCGGACAGCGTGGCTTGGTTGTAGAAAATGCGACCAAAATGCTCGCGATCGGGGAAAACCTCATCCTGACGCGGTAGAAATGCGCCGCCGGAGTCCACCACATAGCCGCAGGGCAGGCGGTTCTCGCGGGCAATTTCTTGGGCGCGGAGATGTTTTTTGACGGTCATGGGGTAGTAGCTACCGCCTTTGACGGTCGCGTCGTTGACCACGACGACGCACTCCACCCCGCTGATGC
>CAIPNE010000322.1 GCA_903866355.1 uncultured Gammaproteobacteria bacterium | reverse complement strand
TGGGGGAAATGTTCAGGCTACGCAGCGATGATCCCGCGCCACGCTGGCCACGTTGTGTGGCCGGCGTGGCGAGGGGTTTAGTGCGGTTTTAGGCGGGAGTGAAATCGGCCGGCGGGTAGTAGGGCAAATCGTGGTGCTGGTCGACCGCCGCCCAGAAGTCTGGACCGGCGTTGAGTTGGCCGATGCTTTCTGGGTCTAGCATCATGGCCTGTCGGCGATAATTCCAACTGTGCGGATGCAGCCGAGAGGCCTCTAAGAAATGCCGTTTGGCAGCTTCTAAATGACCTTGGGAGTACAGATGACGTCCCAATCGCACGTGGTTCGCCGCCACGACTTCGGCTTCGCTAGGGCCGCGCAGGCGCCGTCTGATTTCCTCGTCACTCAGGACATAAGGGCTGGCTGGGCCATTCTTTACCCAGTCGCGTAGCGCGTTGAGGTAGGTGGTTCTAATCGCCATGCCTACCGCTGCGGGTTCATCCGCAATCTCAAAGGTTTCGCGGTTCATGTGGCGCACCATGTCGCTGGTACCAGCCGATTCAGCCGGCCGCACGATACGTCCCGCCTCATCAATCCACACGCCCTGCGGCACGTTAACCATGCCATAGAGTTCAGCCAGCAAATGGCCTTCGTCGATCAGACAGGGGTAGGTTGGCGGGGCTTGGCGCGCCCACAAATCTGGCTCCCAACCCATCAGACGGGCCAGCACTTCGGGACGTTCTTTGCAGTCTGCCGCACGGATACTCGCCGCCACGGCGGCCTTGCCACCGGTGTCGAACGCCACCGCAATAATCACTAAACCGGCGTCTTTGAGGTCTGCGTAGATTGCCTGCCACACGGACAGGTCGAAGCTACAGCCTCAGTAGGAACCCCAGGAAAAGAGAAAAACTTTCTGGCCACGATAATCGGCCAGCGAGTGTAGTTTGCCGTCCAGATCGGGCAGGGTGAAAGCGGGTGCTTCCAGCGAGAACAAGGCGTCGCGCCGTGCGTTCACGCTCTCGCCAAACGCCCAGGCATTGGTGGAATCTTCGCGGGTGACGGGTTGCCCCAAGTACTGCGCGAAGGCCGATAAGTCGACCAGCCCTGCGGCATCGACCCACGCGGCTTGCGCACGCACGCAGGTGTCGCCCTTGCACAGACCTTCGGTTTCAAGTTTCCAGCCGGTGGCCGCGCGCAGGTCCTCGGGCTTGAGCCATAGATGCTCCGCCTCTACCTTCGCATTAGAAATCTCGGTCACCCGCTCATCGTATAGAACGCTCGTCAGGTTCATGACGCAGCTCCTTTCAATCAGTTGAGGGAGGATGCACTAGGAAATTGCCCAGTGTGTTTCGCAGGGTAAGTGAGCCGCGAGCGTCGGGGAAGCTGTTTAGGTCTCGCCGTGCGTTGTCCCTTGCGACTGGTTGGGTCACCGGCGCTGGCGGCGGTCATTGGCAGTGGCACCAGCGGCCGTCCGTCGCGGTGACGACTGGTCTAAGAGCCCTCGCGGGTTTGCCGGGGGTGAGTTACTGGCCACGGCG
>CAIPNE010000321.1 GCA_903866355.1 uncultured Gammaproteobacteria bacterium | reverse complement strand
TTTATCCGTTGCCAAAAAGTGCCGGCGGGTTTCGATGTGGCCGACCGCTACATCGAAGACGCCGTCGCCCCGGGGGATTTGGTCATCACGGCGGATATTCCGCTGGCCGCGGGGGTGGTGGCGCGGGGTGCGTTGGCACTCAATCCACGCGGCGAACTGTATACCCCCGAGAACATGGCCGAGCACCTATCCCGCCGCAATCTCATGGAGGAACTGCGCGGCTTGGGGATGGCGGGCGGTGGACCGCCGCCACTGGGGGTCAGCGATCGGCGGATTTTTGCCAGCCGATTGGATGCGGTGTTGGCGAAGGCGCTGCGGGCCCCGTGACCGCCGTCACCGGCGCGCCAGCTAGCCGTGAACGGGGCGTTTTAAGAGCGCGACCAGCGGCAACAAAAATAAAAAACTGAGCGCGATGGCGGCGTACAAATCAGCAAAGGACAGCATGGCGGCCTGACGTGCGATTAACTGCCCCATGAGTGCCGGACTGAGCGGATCTGCCAGCGTGTGACCGGTGCTGGCGAGCCACTGGTGCAGCGCCGGATTAAACGCCGTGAGATGCCCACCCAAGCTGTTCCAATGCACCTGTTCTTGCCGGACAAACAAGGTGCCCGACAACGCCACCCCCACCGCCGAACCCAAGGTGCGCATCACACTGTAGAGCCCGGCCGCCTCATCGGCGCGCCAGCGTGGAATGCTCTCAAAAGTGATCACCGAAATTTGGCCGAAAATTAGCGCCATGCCAATCCCCTGCACCATGCCGGGCCAGATTAAGCCCCACGCATCGACCTGCAGGGTGTATTGCGACATGGCGTAACACGCAGCCATGGTGAACAGATAGCCAATGCCAATGAGTTTGCGGCCGTCTACCCGCGGCGCAATGTAGGCGCCAATCAGCAGCATCAGGGTGGCGCAGACCGCGCCGCGCGGCAAAAAAATCAGTCCGGCGGTATCCGGTGGATAGTTTAGTAGCCGTTGGGTGAGCATCGGCAGCAGCGTGATGGTGGCGTACATGGTCAGGCAGTAGCCGGCGATGAGCGCACAGCCCAAAGTGAAGTTGCGGTTGGCAAACAGTCGCAGGTCGATAATGTGATTAGGTACCCGCAGCCCACGTTCAATGAACACCACCCCAGCCACGCCGGCGGTCAGGGTGAGGCCCAAAATAAGCGGTGAGGCAAACCATTCGCGATGGTGCCCAAGGTCCAGCACCGCCTGCAGGCTGCCCAAGGTTACCGACATCAACGCCAAACCCAGCCAATCGATGGGGGTCTGCGTGCCGCGGGGTGTGGCGGGGATTTTTCCCACCGCCAGCAGCAGCGCCAATAGCCCGATGGGCACGTTGACATAGAACACCCAGCGCCACACGTAATGCTCCGTGATGTAGCCGCCGATGGTGGGACCTATGATCGGGGCCACCATGATCGCAATCCCCCACAGGGCCATCGCTTTCGCGCGTTGCGCGCGCGGGAACGCATCCAGCAGCACGGTTTGTGACAGGGGGATCAACACCGCACCGAACGCGCCTTGCAAGAGTCGAAAGACCACCATCGACCCTAAGCTCCACGCCGCACCGCACAGCACTGAGGTCAAAATAAAACCAGCGATTGAAGTCAGCAGTAAATTACGTCGGCCAAAACGCGCCGACAGCACCCCGGTCAGCGGCATCACCACGGCGGTGGAAATCATGTAGGAGGTGATGATCCACGTGACCTGATCGGGGGTAGCGCCGAAGGTGCCCATCATGTGTGGCAGCGAGACATTGACCACCGTGAGGTCTAGGACTTCCAGCAAGGTCATGAGCATCACCGCCACGATCAGCGACCACTGCGGCGTGGGGGCGGTGGTCATGGTGGGGTGGTGGTATCGATCTCGACGTTAACGCTGGCCCCCACCCGCAGCGGCGTGGTCACGCTGGGTAGGGCATCGAGCGCAATGCGGACGGGGAAGCGCTGGGTGACTTTCACCCAGTTGCCGGTGGCATTTTCCGGCGGCAGCAGCGAGAAAGTGGCGCCCGATCCGGCGCTCAGACTCTGGACCCGGCCGGTTAGGGTGAGGTCGGGGTACATGTCAATTTTCACCTTTGCCGGGAGTCCGCTGCGTAAACGGGTTAAGTCGCTTTCGCGAAAATTGGCTTCCACCCACCACTCGCCCGCTTCCACCAGCGCGAATTGAACGACGCCCGCTTCCACCAGCGTGCCCTTGCGCAGCGTGAGCTGGGTTACCCAGCCATCCGCTGGCGTGGTGATGTGGGTATAGGAAAGCGCCAATTCTGCGAGTGCCACGGCGGCCGCAGCGGCGCGTAGTTGGGCGTTGCGCACCCCGGTTTCACCCAAGGCGTTGCGCGCACGCGCCAGTTCCGCGCGCGCCGCACTGCTGGCGGCGTCGGCTTGGGCCAACGTGGCCAAGGCATCGTCCAGCTGTTGTTTGGGTAGCAGTTGGCGTCGGGCGAGGGTTTGAATACGGGTGAGGGTTAGGCGAGCGTGGTCGGCGGTGATTTGGCGCTCCTGCAGCGCGGCGCTAGCAGCCTGTACTTGCGCGCCGCTGGCCCCAGTATCTTGGGCGGCCACCTCCAACTGCGCGCGCGCGCGTTCAAGTCGGGCCTGGAAAGTCGCCGGCGCCAAGTCAAACAGCGGATCACCGGCGTGCACGTATTGGTTGTCGACGACGTGAACAAATTCCGCAGGTGCGGTGACCCGTGAGGCGACCTCCACAATGTGCGCTTTGAGATAGGCATCATCGGTGGCCGGATGCAGGGTTCGGTATTGCCAGAAGCCATAGAAGGCCACGGCCGTCGCGAGCGACAGCGCCACCGCTAGCAGGGGACGTAACGATTTCACGTACGGCAATCTCATTTTGGGGCGGGGCGCGCGGGCGTACTATTGATCGCGCGGCCTTATGGTACATGCGACAGCCCTCGAAGAGCGGCCGGTCCTGCTGCTGGGCGAGGGCTCGTTTTGCGGCCATAATCGGGCTCTACCGCGCCGGCGGTGCCCGCAAATAATCTTAAAGAGGGGGAAGCAATGAAGCAGTGGATTTCCAAACTCGCACTCGCCGCCGCGCTCGGCTTAGGTGCGCTGACGAGCGTTCAAGCAGTCTCACCGGCCGGCATGCAGCTCTACGCTTTTAGCTCGGGCTCGATGATGCTCGGCAAAGGCTTTCTGCAGAATTTCGCGCCCATGGACCCGAAAATTCAAATCCCCATTGGCTTTTTCGTGATCAAGCACCCCAAGGGCAATGTGCTGTTTGACACCGGCAACAACGACAAACTCATCACCGACAGCACCTACTGGGGCAAGCTCGCCTCAGTATTTGAGGCGAAAATGACGCCCGAAGACGCCATCGACGTGCAGCTCGCCAAAATTGGCTTGAAGCCGGATGACATCAAGTACGTGGTGGTCAGCCACATGCATTTGGACCATGGCGGCAACGTGGCCAAGTTCCCCAACTCCACCCTGATCATCCAAGACGACGAACTCAGCTTCGCCATGTTCCCGGATGAACCCTTTGCTGGCGGGTACATCCCGGGCGATGCGCAAGTGTTGCGCGCACCGGTGGGCAGCTCCAAACCCAGCCTCATGAACATGATTCGGCTCGAAGGCGACTACGATATTTTCGGTGACGGCAGTATTGTGGTCCATCGTTCACGGGGTCACACCAAGGGCAGCCAAATGTTGTTAGTGCGCTTGCCGCAAACCGGCACCACAATCCTCACGGCTGACGCGGTCTACTTCCGCGAAAACATCGAGAAGAACCTCATGCCGAATCTCGTGTTGGCCTACGACCCTGCCGGGATCGCCAAAGGTTATGACTGGGTTCGGCGCATGATGGCCACCGAAAATGCCAACTTCTTCACCGCGCACGACCCAGACGCGTACAAGGCCATGAAGAAAGCCCCGGCTTTCTACGAGTAAACCGTGCTAAGCACTGGGCTGTTGTTGGCTACTCCCTTGACGGCCGTTGACCGGCGCGGAACACCCGCGCCGGTACTCATTGCGAACGATCTCACCTACAACTACGGCCCGCGCCGGGTGCTAGAGGGGGTGAGTTTCGAGTTGGCCCGCGGCGAAGTGCTCGGCGTGCTGGGCCCAAACGGTGCCGGCAAAAGTACCTGTCTGCGGTTGTTAACCGGCTATCTCACGCCCACCCGAGGCTGGGCCACGCTGGCCGGGCACGACGTGACCCACGCGGGCCCCGCGGCGCGCCGGCATTTAGGCTATGTCCCCGAAGATCCCCGCCTCTACCCCTATCTCACGGTAGCGGAAACCCTGCGCTTGTTTGCTCGTTTGAAAGAATGCTCGCCCGCCAGCGTGGCCGGCGAGTGCGACCGCGTGTGCGAGCAACTGGCGCTCCAGGCGGTACGCCGCCTCGCGGTGGCCAAGCTGTCGCGTGGCTTTCGGCAACGGGTGGCGATCGCCATCGCCTTATTAGGATCTCCCCCATTGTTGATTCTCGATGAACCCACCAACGGTCTTGATCCTTGGCAAGTCATCGAGCTGCGCGAACTGGTGCAGACGCTCGCCACCCACCACGCGATCATCGTGACGTCGCATGTGCTCTCGGAAATTGAACGCATCGCTGCGCGCGCTATTTTTCTGTGCGAGGGCCGGTTGCTGGGGGAGTACGTTATTGAGCACGACCGGCCGGGTGAACTCGAACGCCAGTTTTTGGCGATCACGCGGCCACCCTCATGACCGCCTTCGGATATCTTTTGGGCAAAGAATTGCGCGGAGTGTTTCTGCAGCCGATTGCGTGGGTGTTGATGGCGGTGTTTCTGCTGGTGATGGGCTACACCTTTGCCACGGGTTTGGCGCTGACTAAAACTGCCGCGCTCTCCCGCGTCGTGTTTCAGGCGGCCACGCTACTGCTGTTGCTGATCCCTTTGGTGACCATGCGCTTGTTAGCCGAGGAGCAGCGACAC
>CAIPNE010000320.1 GCA_903866355.1 uncultured Gammaproteobacteria bacterium | reverse complement strand
TGACGACCCTTCCTGAAAAATATCTATGGGGTCAGACTCGATTGATAAATACCAAATCCCAATCCTCGGCCCATCAACACCCGATCAATCGATCCCTCGCCGTGCCGCAAATTTCAGGCCCGCTTACCTCCCACAGCGTGTGGTCGCGCAGCAACTCTCACGAACCACACTCAACCAGCCGGCTTTCCCATAAAAAAGCTAACGCTCCTAATCGCCCGCGACCTAAAACCCTCTTAACCGGTGCAGCGCTACGCCGTGCCGCAGCACGCCCACCCCGCTGAATTCCGGCCCTTGGTGGCCCTTAGTGGTTGTGCCACAGTGCTGTTGGCCCCGACTGGGGCACCGATCCTCCCAGTGAGTCTGCGGTGACAGGATCGGGTGGCCCCTAACAGCGCGCGTTTTGAGGAGTTCACCATGCTCGCAAAAAACCTACCGCCCCTGCGGGTGGCGGTGATTGGCGGTTCGATCACCGGTTGTACCGCTGCCATTGAACTCACTCGGGCCGGTTGTGAGGTGGTGTTGTTTGAGCGTAGTGGCGAGGAACTCAAAGATCGCGGCGCGGGTATTGGGGTGCCGTCTTCAGGCATTGAGGCCTATATCACGCGGGGGTTAATCGCCCCCGATGTGCCGTTTTTTAACGCCGACAGTTTTAAGCGCATTTGGCGCACCGAAGCCCAACCGGTCAGTGGCTATTTGGCTTGGGCGCAGCCCACCAATATGGCGCTGTTGAATTGGGGCGCGCTGTATCGCAATTTGCGCGAGCGCGTGCCGGCTGGGGTTTATCGCACCGACCAACAGGTGGTGGCCCTGCGTAATGTTGATGACCACGCTGAAGTCACGCTGGCCAACGGCGCCGTGCAAACTTTTGACTTGGTGGTGTGCGCGGATGGTTACGCCTCGCTAGGGCGCCGCACGCTGTTTCCGGCGGTGGAGGCCACCTACGCGGGCTATGTGCTGTGGCGGGGCAGTTTGCCCGAGTCCGCGCTACCGGCCGCACCAGGCCCGCTAGAGTCGGGTATTTCCGCGCTGGGTTATCCCGGCGGGCATGGCATTTTTTACTTCGTGCCGGGGGTGGATGGTGCAACAGCCGCGGGCCAGCGCTTGGTGAACTGGGGCATGTATTTGCCAGCGCCCGATCTCGCCGAGTTGATGGTTGACCGTGCCGGGCGGCTGCACGTGGGTTCGCTACCGCCGGGTGCCATGCCCATGGCGACCGAGGCGCGGCTAAAGGCTGAGGCGCGCGCGCGTTTGCCGGGGTATTACGCCGACGTCGTGCAAGCCAGCCACGACACCTACGTCTACGCGATTTACGACTGCGAGGTGCCGGCTTATCGGGTGGGTCGCCTTTGTTTGGCCGGTGACGCCGGCGCGTTTGCGCGGCCCCACAGCGGGGCGGGTGCCATTAAAGGCATGAATGACGCCATTGCGCTGCGGACGGCGCTGACGGGTGGAGAAGATTTGGAAACGGCCCTCACGGCGTGGAGCCTTAGCCAAACCGCTATCGGTAATCGCTTGGTCCAGTTTGGCAATCAGTTGGGCCAGGCTTTGGTGCGCGACATCCCGGATTGGTCAGGCATGAACGTGCAACAGATGGCGCAGTGGTTTAACGCCCTCGTGACGATTAACACGGAAGTGTTTGACCGCTCTCAACACGCCCGCTAAGTGCTGTTTAGGTGCCGCGATTGAGCCGCCACTGGCGATAGACTAGCGGGCTCACGCCTAACAGCGACTAGTAGCGATTAAAAGCGAACTGCCATGCAATTTTTACACTGCGCCGACATTCACCTC
>CAIPNE010000319.1 GCA_903866355.1 uncultured Gammaproteobacteria bacterium | reverse complement strand
GGTTGGGATTTCAAATTATGGTGGAGGCGGCGGGAATCGAACCCGCGTCCGTAAGTCCACTGCCGTCGGATCTACATGCGTAGTCTGTCATTTGATTTAGCCGGATCCCCCCCCGACAGACAGGGTGATTTTCCAGCGATCCCTACAGCGTTTTAGCGGTTTGGCCCCGGGCGGGCCGCGTCGCGATCTGATGAGGTATGACGCCCGAAACCTGAACGCACCAGCACGGCTTCAGTCGGACGGCACCCTACCGGGGTTTAAGCGGCGAGTGCGTAGTTGTCGTCGTTGGCAACTATGTTTTTTGCAGTTGGATTTACGAGGTACTCTGCCCCTCGGCATGCCCCTTGGGTTTCGCGACCCACGTCGAATCCAAGTCGCCCCCTGTTGAGCAGTTCTGAGCTTACGAGTTCTTTTGCGCGCTGCCTACCAGCAGCGGGGGGTGAGGGCAAATTTTGTGGTGGCTGGCGGCTTGCTTAGCGATGCCGCATCAGGCGTTGCTTATCGCGCTGCCAATCACGGTCTTTTTCGACATCGCGTTTATCGTGCTGCTTTTTGCCTTTGGCGAGGCCAATTTGGCATTTGGCGCGGCCCTTTTTCCAGTACAGGGAGAGCGCGATGGCGGAATAGCCTTTGCGCTCAACGGCCCCCAGCAGGTGGGTGATCTCCTCTGCGTGCAACAGGAGCTTGCGGGTGCGCTGGGGTTCGGGGTGGACGTGGGTGGAGGCGGAGTGCAGTGGGTTGATGAGTGCGCCGAGCAAAAAAGCCTCGCCGTCTTTCAGCAGCACGTAGCAGTCACGCAGTTGCACCTTGCCGGCACGCAGGCTTTTGACCTCCCAACCTTCCAACACCAAGCCGGCTTCTAGCCGCTCCTCGATGAAATAATCGTGGTAGGCCTTCCGATTTTCGGTGATCAGGGCGTCTGATTTATGGGCGTCTTTTCTGGGGGTGGCCATGGCTTAATACGCTGAATAGGGCTGGAGTATAGCAACGGCGATGCGGCGCGGTCCGGCTCATTCTTTTAAAGAATGCCTTAACGCAACCCCGGGCCAGCCAAACACGCCGCGCTCGCTGCTGTTCCGGCATCCGGGTGCGCGCGCTATCATGCATTGGTGCAATGCAGTGCATTTTTTAGCACCTCTGAGACGAAAGACATCACCCCGCATGCCCCATATTAAACAGTCTGAACTGGTGCCCTATACCGCGGCCGAAATGTACGCTCTGGTAGCAGATTTTGAGTCTTACCCACAATTTTTGCCCTGGTGTGAACGGGCCTGGGTGGTGAGCCGGGACGCGGACTGTCAACGCGCAGGCTTAGCTGTGCGTAAAGGCGTGCTGCATTACACCTTTACGACCGACAATCTAGGGCAACCTCCCCACCGCATCGACGTACGTCTGGTGGACGGGCCGTTCCGGCGGTTAGTGGGAACTTGGGAGTTTGCCCAGAACGCGCTGGGCACCCGGGTGACGCTGAATCTAGATTTTGAATTCGAAAGTCGCTTGGTGGGAGTGGCACTTTCACCCTTGTTTAAAGTGATGACCGGCTCGTTGGTAGCGTCTTTCCGACAACGCGCAGTGGCGGTCTATGGGCGCCGTTGAACTGTTAGCGGTTGAGCTTGCTTACGGGGCGCGCTGCCAACGCTTAAGCGTGCCCTACGGCACGAGCGTGCGCGGCGTTATTGAGCGCGCGCGGCTGTTGGAACAGCATCCGGAGATTGATTTGGCGGTGAATCGCGTGGGGATTTACGCGACCTTGGTCGCACTGGAAACGCTAGTCGCCAGCGGCGATCGGGTTGAGGTTTACCGCCCACTGACCATCGACCCCAAAGAAATGCGTCGGCGCCGCAGCCGCGGCTAACGCCTAGGCTCAGTCTGGTTGATGGTCGCCGTCTTCGTCTTCGTCTGCTTTCTCCCTGTCTGCATCCTCGTTATCGAGCAGGCGTCTAAAAAAGTTCTTTTTATGCACCGGGGCGGCGGGCACCACCACCGGCGGGGCCACGGCTACGGCTGGGGTGGCCTCTGTGGCCGGTTGGTCTTTAGGCCCATCGCCTTCGGCTGAAGCTTCGCTGATGATCGCCGACGGCGGCGGTACCATCAGTTTTGAGTCTTCGTCGTCTGCGGGCGGTTTCCGCGTGCCCGGTGGAGGCCCTTGGAAGGGCATTTTTTCGACCATGCGGGTGACCAAGCTGGCCTTGATGAGTGGCACGTCTACGGATTGGTCTTGGCGGGTATCGATCGCCAGCGGCCCAGTTGCGGGCAGTACATCGCCGCTAACGCTCACCAGCTTGTTGTCTTCGAAGAACAGAATGATGTGCCGACGTTTAGGCAGATGGCGGCCTTTCTGGAAAGTATAAATGTAGTCCCAGCGGTTGCCGTGGAAGGTGTCGATGATAGCGGGGGTGCCCATGATAAAGCTGACTCTTTTCTTATCGATCCCAACTTCCAGCTGGGCCAGCATGTCTTGGGTGATCACATTGCCTTGTTGGACGTCGATACGGTGGATCAACGACCAAGTCCCTAAGAAGGCCGGACGCGGCAACGAGCATCCAGTGAGCCCGGCTAGGAGGACGCTGAGAACGGTGAGAACGGTGATATGCCTAGTCGTCATGAGATTTCTTTTGTCTTAGGTGGCGCAGTTTGGGGACGCTTAAACGACGGTTCACAGTGCTACCATTCGGGCTGTCTGCCGCTCGCGCTGCGGTCGCATTCAATGAGCCTTCCAGCCACGCTGGATGCAAGGCGCCGAAGTATAGCCTAAGCGGGCACTGAGGCCAGTCAACCGGACCGGCAGCGAGGAGAATCTATCGGTGGATACTTTTGAACTAAAAAAAGCAGGACTCAAGGCAACGCTGCCTAGGCTGCGCATCCTCGAAATGCTCGAGCGTAACGACGATCGCCATCTCAGCGCCGAAGACGTGTATCGGGCTTTGTTGGGGACAGGCGAAGACGTTGGGCTAGCCACGGTTTACCGGGTGCTCACGCAATTTGAGTCTGCCGGCATCGTCGAACGTCACAATTTCGATGGCTCCCATTCGGTGTTTGAAATGGCCCGCGGGCCGCATCACGACCACATGGTATGTCTAGACACCGGTGAAGTGGTGGAGTTCTTCGATGAAGAAATTGAGCGTCGACAGCGCGAAATCGTGTCCGCGCACGGTTATGAGTTGTGTGACCACAGCTTGGTGCTCTATGTGAAGAAGAAAAAGACTGCCGAGTAGGGTCGAGATTTAACCGGCCAACAGCTCGCGAGCATGGGCGAGTGTTTTTGCCGTGACGGGTTCGCTGCCCAACATCCGCGCCAATTCACGTACCCGATCGTCGGTCGACAAATAGCTCACCGCGGTGTGCGTGATGCCGAGCGCTACCGATTTTCCAATCAGCAAATGACGGTCCCCAGCCGCGGCCACTTGTGGCATGTGGGTAATGCACAAAATTTGCCGGCCAGTCGCGATAGTCCGCAGCAAACGCGCCAGCACGGCAGCCACGCGGCCACTCACGCCGCTATCGACTTCGTCATACACCAGCATGGGCACGCCCGAGACACCTGCGGTTGCCACCTGAATGGCCAAACTAATCCGCGCGAGCTCCCCGCCAGAGGCTACTTTGCGTAAGGGCCGCAGTGGTTGGTCAGGGTTGGTGGCGATCAACAACTCAACTTCATCCATCCCGTACTCGGTAGGCTGAGCGCTGCGGCTTACTGCTGTCTGAAAGCGCGCATGGGGCAATGCGAGTTCGTGCAAGTGGGCGCAAACTGCGGAGTCTAGGGTGTGACCTGCGGCGGTGCGTGCGGCGCTCAGCTGGTCTGCCAGCCCCTGAAATTCCTGTTCTGCGAGCGTCAGCCGTGCCGCCGTGTCGGTCTCAATTTGCTCGTGGTTGATCAGGGTTTCGAGCTCGCGTTGGAGCTGTTGGCGAAAAGGCCCTAGCGCGGCTGGCTCGCAACGGTGTTTGCGCGCCGCCGCGTGCAGGTCGGCCATTGCCCTATCTAGGCTCGCCAAATCCGCCCCCGCCGCACCCAGACGCCCGCTGTAGTGAGACAGTTCCCGCTCCGCCTCGTCCAAATTAATCACCGCCTGTTCCAGCAACTCCACCAAGGGTTTTAATTGGCTATCGATGTGAGCCAGCTCTTGGGCGCCGTGCAGCGCGAGGGTGAGCCCGCGTTGCGCACCGCGCGTGTCGCCAAACAAGCGCTGGGAGATGTCGGTGCAGCCCGCCCGTAGTCGCTCGATATTCGCCGCCTTGCGGTGTTCGGCTTCGAGCGCCGCCAGCGCGTCGGGTTCTAGCGGCAAGCTGGCCAGTTCATCGATTTGAAAACGCAGAAAGTCCAAGCGGCTGGCAGCGTTGGCATGCTCACCGCGTAATGCGGCGAGTTCTTCGGTTATCACCACGCACGCGCGTTGGGCGCTGGCGACCGCTGCAACCAGTGCACCGCAACCGCCAAATTCGTCGAGCAAACGGCGTTGGGCCGGCCGTTCTAGCAACGAATAATGGGCATGCTGCCCGTGGATGCCGACCAACGCGCTGCCGAACTCCTTGAGAAATTGCACCGACACGGGTGTTTCGTTGCAGAACGCCCGCGAGCGTCCGTCTGCACCAACCACCCGCCGCAGAATGCAGTCGTCTTGCACGCTGATGTCGTGCAGTGCCAGCACGGCCCGCAGATCTGCACGACTGGATAGATCAAATAAGGCGGTGACGGTGGCGCGCTCTGCGCCGCTGCGCACGCTGCCGGAATCGGCGCGATCACCCAGCGTGAGGCCCAGTGCATCCACCAAAATAGATTTTCCTGCACCGGTCTCCCCGGTGATAACGGTTAAGCCTGCCGCAAACTCCACATCTAACTCCCGCACGATGGCGAGGTCACGGATGGTGAGGGCTTTCAGCATGGGCTACAGCCCCACTGCAATTTGGCGCGCAGCGTGGCGAAGTGGTCGTGACCAGAGGGGTGAATAAGCCGCACAGCGTCGGCGTGGCGGGTGATTCGAATGCGGTCGCCGGCCTTCAGGATCGGCATGGGATTGCCATCCGCCGTCACGCGGGAGTCCTCGGCGTTATCGCTGGCGAAGTCAATTTCAATCCGGGAGTTATTGCTGATCACCAGGGGGCGATTAGTCAGCGTGTGCGGGCAAATAGGGACCAGCACCATCGCCGGCAGCGTGGGATCCAAGATCGGTCCACCACCCGATAACGCATAGGCGGTTGAGCCGGTTGGGGTCGAAATAATCATGCCGTCGGAACGCTGGGTGTGCACAAAGCGTCCGTCCACATAGGTATTGAGGGTGATGAGGCGGGCCGTGCTCCAACGCTGGATGACCACGTCATTCACGGCAATTTGGGTCGCGAGGGTCGCGCCATCACGCAGGATTTCGCACAGTAAAACGCAGCGTTCTTCAGCGCAGTAGCGTCCCGCAAGAATGGCGTCTAGCCCTTGAGTGACCTGTAGCGGCGAGAGATCCGCCAAAAAACCGAGCCGACCTAAGTTAACCCCCAACACCGGCACCCGGTGTGGGAAGGCGAGCTTGGCCGCGCGCAACAGCGTGCCATCGCCGCCAATGGCGATCACGAGGTCGCGATTGGCCACGAGTTCCTCCTCGCGGGCCAAGTGGGGGCTCGCGGATGGGGGGACTGCCACGGCCAAATGGTCAACCAACACTTCGGCGCCATGGCGTGCCAGCACCTCCAATACAGTGTCCAGCGCACTGCGCAGAGCCACATCGGCTTGCTTGGTCACGATTCCAATACGTCTGAACACGCTTTAAGTTCTCTTGTGCTAAGAGCGAGGTGCGCCCGGTCCCCCTGATTGTGCCAACTCTGGGACCACCGCGAAACAGTGGTTTTGCAAGGCGATATGACTGATGCTAGGTGCCACTCACTCTCCGGCCTCGGGTAATACCTCAATGGGTGACCGCCCTCACGTCTTGGATCTCAACGACCGCGCCCAGCATCTGTTCAAGTTGCTGGTGGAGCGGTATATCGCCGATGGGCACCCGGTAGGGTCGCGCACGCTTGCCCGCGACGCCAAATTGGAGCTTAGCTCCGCCACGATTCGCAACGTCATGGCCGATCTCGAAGATCTGGGCCTCATCCGCGCGCCCCACACCTCTGCGGGGCGCATTCCGACCG
>CAIPNE010000318.1 GCA_903866355.1 uncultured Gammaproteobacteria bacterium | reverse complement strand
GTGGCGGCGCACGAGGTGGTCTATCTGGACGATTTGGGCGTTAATTTAAAGCCGGCAAAAGCGCTGGGTATGCGGACTATCAAGGTGACGGGCGAGGCCCAGGCGATCGCGGATTTATCCAGCGTATTGGGCTTGTCTTTGTAGCGTTGCGGCCGCGCCGGACGATCGCACGCCCAGCCGGCGCTCAGGCACGACCACGCGGGCTGGTCTCGGTATCTTTCTCTCTCAAAAACTAGGTTAGGCGCGACGATGTTCCAAAGTCATGAGCTGATTTATATGGCCTTGCAGAAAACTGGCAGCACCCACATTGCCGGTGTGTTGGCGGCACTTTTTCAAGGCGCCTGGCACGGCAAACTTACCGGGGCGAGCGCTGAGCAAATCCGCGCAACGCCGTTTTTCTTGTCGTCTATTCGTAACCCCTGGGAGTGGTATCTGTCCTTGTGGACCTATGGCGTGGGCGGGGAAGGCGGTTTGAGGAAGCGTTTGACGCAGCGCAAGCTGCTGCGGACGATGGGCGCACCGGTCAACGCCACCGGCGTTTGGCGCAGGGGGCGCAGCCGGCTGTTGAGTTTGCGTGATGAGCTCGTAAAAGATATTCCGGCTTGGCGCACCGGCTATGCCAGCAGCGACAACCCAGCGGCTTTTCGCACTTGGCTGAGCATGATCCACGACCCGCGCAACGCCCGTGGGCTGGGCGAGGGGTACGGGGATAGCCTCAGCGCGCCGTGGTATGGCTTCCTGACCCATCGCTACTGCTTGCTCTGTTGCCAAAACCTCCAGCAGCTCAGCGCGCCCAGCGCTATCGCCACCTACGCGGACCTCGTGCGCTTTGAGCAAGACAACTGCTATATCCACGAGTTTGTGCGCCAGGAAGCTTTGCCCGAAACCCTGAGTGCCGCCCTCGAACGGGTGCGCGTGCTGACCCCCGCGGAGCGCGCGCTCATTCTGGGCGCGCAGCGAACCAATAAATCCGTGCGGCCGATGGCCATCGCCGATTACTACACGGCCGATCTGATCGACCTGGTAGCCGGTCGTGACCGTCTGATCATCGAGAAGTTTGGCTATGAGCCACCCGCGCTCGGGTGACGTGGGCGTTTCTAGCACCCTCCGCCCGTACCGGACTAGCGGGGCCGGGCGCGCGCCAATGTCGCTCAGCCGATACGCGATCACCGGCCGCCCTTATGGCGGTCTAACCAAAGCCGGCCGTGAGCGTTTCTGATACCGCCCACAAGCGTTCGGCCAAGTCCAAATCGCCGGCCGCCCGTGCCGCTTTAGCGGTGCGACCCTCGCTAAAATAGCCGCCCGTGCGCGCCTCGAGAGCAGATGAGGTGGCGAGGTGGACCGAGGTTTCAGCACCCGAAGCCACTGGCGCGCCATCCGCGCCAAAGCCAACGCGCAGCAGTTTGGTGGCGATCACACCCGGATGCAGGGCGTTAGAGGTGAGCTGTTTAGACAGATAACGCGCCGCCAGTGCGTTGCTGAACAACACATTGGCCAGTTTTGAATTGCAATACGCCTGATAAGCGTCGTAGCGCGTCGTGAATTGGAGGTCGGTGAAATCCAACTGGCCCGCGTGGTGCGTGCCCGAACTCACGTGGATGACGCGCGCCCCGGGCGCCGCCAACAAGCAAGGGAGGAGCCGGCGGGTTAATAAAAAATGTGCCAAATAGTTCACGGCGAAGGTGCGTTCAAAACCATCTTCGGTCACCGCGCGCTGTTTGTCGTACACCCCGGCGTTGTTGATCAACACCGACAAACTTGGCGCCAGCGTGCCGACTTGGTCGGCGAGCGTGGCCACTTCCCGCAGGCGGGTGAAATCACCCCACACGGGGATGGCTGCACCCCCGGCGGTGCTGAGGTTGTGCGCGGCGCTGCGAGCGCGCGACTCGCTACGGCCATGCACGAGGACTCGCCAATCGAGGGCGAGCAGCGCACTGGCAGTGGCCAAGCCAATGCCGTCGGTGGCACCGGTAATCAAAACAGTTTTCATTTCACCCTCATTTTACAATCCGGGCCCAGAGCATGGCATGAGCCGGTAGGCTGCCAACAGGGTCGTGCTTAGTCTACAGTTGGAGTTCATGCGTTTGCCTGCCGATTTTTCCACCAGCCCCAGCCTGCCGGACCAGCCGCTGCGTTTCGTGCTGCATTTTGTGCGCTTCTATGTGCCGGCGGTGTTGGCGTGCCTGCTCTTCGAAACCGGGCAAGCCGTGTGCGGCATCTTGCTGCCGTGGGCGTTGCGCCAAATCATGGATGCCGTGAGTGCAGCCTTAGCAGTGGGTGCGCCAGCTTGGCCCGCTGCGCTCCCAGCTTTGTGGATTTTTGCCGGGCTTAATCTGGGGATTCTGCTCAGTTCACGGGCCAGCGGCACCATTTTGGTGATGTTGGGTCCCGCGTTGCGCCGCCGGATCCGACGCGATTTATTTGGCTATCTCCAGCACCACTCGCAGCGCTATTTCTTGGGTAGCTTTGCCGGTTCGTTGGCGAATCGTATTGCCGAAACCTCACTCGGATCCGCGCAAATACTCTGGACGCTGCTGTTTGATTTCTGGCCGCTGCTGATAAGTTTTGGGGTCTCGCTGGTGCTGCTCGCAGGGGTGGATGGGCAGCTCGCCGGAACCCTTGGCCTCTGGCTATTGGGTTATGTGGGGGTGTCGTTTTTACTCTCGCTGCGCGCGCGTCGGTATGCTCGGGATTACGCCGCTGCCCGCAGTTTGGTGAGCGGCAAGATAGTCGACTCCGTGACCAACATCATGAACGCCAAGTTGTTCGCGAGACGGGGTTACGAGCGCGAATACCTCGAGGGGTTTTTAAATTTTGAAGTGAGCCGGGCGCGGCGCGTGTTTTGGTTCATGGAGGGCATCCGGTGGTTCCAATTCAGCGCCGCCATGGGCTTAATTGTGAGCGTGGTGGCGCAGGCCGTGCGGCTCTGGGGCGATGGCCACATGACGGCGGGGGCGTTCGCGATGAGCGCCAGCCTAGCGCTGTTATTGATTGAACAAGCACGTGGGCTGTCGCGTAAATTTCTCGATTTTTTTGAGTATGTCGGTAACGTCAGCGATGGCGTTGGGATGATAGTGCGGCCCCACGAAGTCCGCGACAGTCCGACGGCACACGAGTTAAACGTCACGCAGGGCGCTATCCACTTCCAAAATTTACAGTTTGCCTACGTGCCGGGGCGGCCGGTTTTTGCCGGCCTCACGTTAAAAATTCGCGGTGGTCAAAAAGTGGGG
>CAIPNE010000317.1 GCA_903866355.1 uncultured Gammaproteobacteria bacterium | reverse complement strand
GTACAACCCAAACATATTGAACAACAGGTGGGAAAAGTCGCCGTGCAAAAAGCCGTAGCTTAGAAGCTGCCAAGGCCTAAAGTCCGGGCCCAACGGCCACAGCACCAAGGCATCTAGCGGCAGGGGGATACCCAAAGTCGCTGCAAAAAAAACCGCGAGATTGATGAGGATCAGTGTTTGAGTAACTGGGGGCAGGCCAAACATTAGCTTTCTCTGGGTTAGCGGAAGAACTAGACAAGACGGACTAGCGTCGTGGGGCATGAGGCAAAACATAACCGTCCCGACCGAGGAAATCGAGCACCGAACAAGACCGTACGGTGCACCGCCGCATTTTTTGCGTAGGTCGGGGATGGCGGGCAAGGTTGGATGTCATTCGATGCTTGCTTGGCGGCGCGGGTCAGCTAAGGGTGGTAGAGCAGATTCGCCTCCGCCGGGTCGTTGCCCCTTGGACCTTAGCAAAACTCTCTTGGCTGCAGCGCCCGTGCGTTGGTGTGCTTTCTGTGGACCACCGCGGCTCACCGTTAACCGCGCGGTGGCCTAGTGGCCACGTCGCACGGGTTAATGTCGCCATTCTTATGGCAGCCGATTGACGCCGCAGAACTCGTCCCGCCAGATGCCTCTGCGCTAAGGCACGGCCGTTCGGAACTAGGCCGGTTGTATAGGCTTAGGGGAAAAAGACGCTCAGTCCCTCGGCTACTAGCGCTGGCTGTGTCTGACCTTCTATTTCCATGGTGTTCTCGAAAGTCAGCCGCACGCCGTCCCCTTTGATGTTCTCGGCCGCCAACAGTTTCTGCCGCAGCCTGACCCGCGAACCCACCGGCACCGGTGCCGTGAAGCGGAGTTTGTTCAGGCCATAGTTGATCTCGCGGCTACAGTGCTCAATCTTCCAGACGCTTGCGCTGAGGCCGGGCACCAAAGAGAGCGTGAGAAACCCGTGCGCGATGGTTTTGCCCTCAGGCATGGCCACTTTAGCGCGCGCCACATCGACATGAATCCATTGGTGGTCGCCGGTGGCGGCGGCAAATTGATCGATTCTCGCTTGGTCGAGCGTGACCCATTCCGACACGCCAAGGTTTTCGCCGAGGTGGTTTTGCATATCGCTAGGCGTATTGATAATGCGCATGAGAAGACTTCCTGTGGGTTTGGATTTGGCCGGGCGGTGATGGTAGCGCGACCACGGCAGAATTGTTCCTCGCACTGCCGTCGGATTGCCTCTGCACGCGAGCTCTTGTGGTCAGCCTCCGGGTGGCGTGGCGCGCACGGTGTCGCCGCAGCGGGCGCGCGCTTTTTCCGCTACCTTAACGCGTGGGCTTTCCCCGGGTCGGTGCAACTGCGCAGCTGCCCTATGTCTCTCTTTGAATTTCTCCAGCACAGAGGATCTCTGAATCATGGCAAAACTCTTGTATATCGAAACCTCCCCCCGCCAAGCGCGCTCGCATTCGACGGCGGTCGCAGAAACCTTTTTGGCAGCCTACCAAGCAGCGCATCCTGACGATGAAGTAGACCGTCTGGATTTATGGGCGGAGAACCTGCCGCGCTTCGACGGCGAGATGCTCAACGCCAAATATTCCATCATGCATGGTGAGCAACCCTCGGCCAGCGAACGTACTGCGTGGGCCGAGGTGGAGAGAATTTTTGCGCGTTTCAATGCCGCCGATAAGTATCTTTTTTCTGTGCCGATGTGGAACCTCGGCCTGCCCTACGTGCTCAAGCACTACATCGACATCATCACTCAGCCTGGTCTCGCCTGGCGCTTCGATCCCGCAAGCAGCAGCTACGAGGGTTTGGTGCAGGGCAAAGTGGCCGTGGTGTTCGCTAGCGGCGGGATGTATCACCCCGGCAGCGGTGCTGAGGCGTTGGATATGCAGAAGCCTTCGTTTTACAACTGGCTGGGCTTCATTGGCCTGACTGACGTGACCACCATCACCGTCGCTGGCACCTTGTTTGGTCCAGAAGCGACCGCCCAGGCGCGCCGCGACGGCGAAGCGCAAGCCACCCAGTTGGGAGCGGGTTTCTAAGATTTGGGAACCGGGTCCGCAAGGCTGGCTCTCTGCATGGGGCAGGTCTTGCGTGGCCGGATACCACCATCGATCAGTAGACATTGCCCAAAAGCTTGGCGGCGGCCATCCATCAGGGCGGAGCGGCCACGGTCCAAGTGCTAGCTGCTAGCGCAGTCCAGTGATATGTTTTTCCCGGTGGGTCTCTAGTTTGGAATGGATTGATTAGCGCACGGAGAGAAAAACGAACATGACAGTTCTGCAAGATACTGGCCGTTGGCGGATTAGCGTGGACACCGGCGGCACCTTCACCGACGTGGTCGTAGCAGATGAGCGCGGCCATTTTACGATTGGCAAGGCGCTGACCACCCCGGCCCGAATTTTTGAGGGCCTGCGAGCAGCATTGACCACCGCCGCCGAGGCGCTAGGCCTGACGCTGGCAGAGGTGTTAGCGCGGACCGCCATTCTGACTTACGGCACGACCCGCGCCACTAACGCGATTGTTACCGGCGAGGTGGCGAAGACGGCGTATCTCACGACGGCGGGTTTCCCCGACGTGCTGGTCCTGCGGGAAGGGGGTAAGTTCGACCCGCACGATTTCTCCAAACCCTATCCGCCACCCTACATTCCACGCCGCCATACCTTCGAAATTACCGAGCGAGTCGATGCGCGCGGCGCTATTTATCTGCCGCTGGACGAGGCGCAGGCCGAGCGCACTTTGCTGTTGATCAAAGCGCGTGGTTTTGAGGCCTGTGCGGTGTCGTTGCTGTGGTCAATTGCCAATCCGGTGCACGAACAGCGCTTGGGCGAATTAATCGAAAAGTTCTTGCCCGGGATTCCCTATACGTTGGCGCATGCGCTAAATCCCATTCTGCGCGAATATCGGCGCGCGTCATCGGCCGCGATCGACGCCTCCATCAAGCCCTTGATGCAGGCCCATCTACGCGATATGCAGGCCGACCTGCGCGCCGCTGGATATGCTGGCGAAGTCCTAGTTAGCACCACCATCGGTGGCTGCCTGGATATCGATAGCGTCGTCGCGCGCCCGATTCACACGGTGCGTTCTGGGCCTGCCATGGGGCCTGTGGCTGGGCGTCATTACGCCGCACTCGAGCAGCAGCAAGAATCGGTGCTGGTGGTGGATACCGGGGGCACTACCTTCGATGTGAGCTTAATCCGCGGTGGCAAAATCGCCATCACGCAGGAGACTTGGCTGGGCGAACAATTCACCGGCCACATGTTGGGAATTTCTGCGGTAGATGCGCGTAGTGTGGGTGCGGGCGGTGGCTCAATCGGCTGGATCGATTCCGCTGGCCTGTTGCGGGTAGGACCGCGCAGCGCGGGCGCCCATCCGGGGCCGGCCTGTTACCAGCGGGGTGGTCGCGAACCCACGGTCACTGACGCGGCACTAGTGCTCGGTTAT
>CAIPNE010000316.1 GCA_903866355.1 uncultured Gammaproteobacteria bacterium | reverse complement strand
AGGCAGGCGTCGGTAATGCTCTGTCCGTAAACCAGCAGCGCCCCAGCCGAATGATTCTGTTTGCCTTCGCGCAAGTGGCTCTCGATCATCACACCGCAAATGTTGCGCGCGCCGCCGGCGATTTGCGCGCCAACTTCTGCGGCCACCTGCGGTTGGTTACGATGATCTTTACGGCTATTGCCGTGGCTGCAGTCGATCATGATGCCGGTGGTGAGATTGGACTTGTTCAAGGTTTGCTCGCACTCGGCGATCGCTGCCACGTGGTGGTTGGGCCCGGTATTAGAACCACGCAAAATGACGTGACAGTTTTCGTTGCCTTTGGTCGTCACAATGGCCGCGATGCCGTGCTTGGCCACCGCCAAAAAATGATGCGGGTGACGGGCGGCACCAATGGCGTCGACGGCAATTTGGATGCTGCCGTCGGTGCCGTTTTTGAAACCCACGGGCATCGACAGGCCGGAGGCCATTTCGCGGTGAATCTGGCTTTCGGTGGTGCGCGCGCCAATGGCGCCCCAGGTGATCAAATCAGCGATGAACTGTGGCGTGATGACATCGAGAAACTCGGTACCGGCGGGTAAGCCCCGCTGTGCGAGTTCTAACAGTAAGCGCCGTGCGGCACGCAGGCCGTTGTTGATGTCAAAGCTGCCGTCCAGATGCGGGTCGTTGATCAGGCCTTTCCAGCCGATGGTCGTACGCGGCTTCTCAAAGTAAACCCGCATGCAGATGAGCAGATCCTGCCCGAAGCGTTCGGCAGCGCGCTGCAGTTTATCGGCGTACTCCAAAGCGGCCTTGGGATCGTGAATAGAGCACGGCCCCACGACGACCAATAGTCGGTCGTCCTCCCCCTGAATAATCCGCTCGGCGCTGCGTCGCCCTTGCGTGACGGTATGTGAGGCGCGTTCGGTTAGGGCAAGTTCCTCAAGGAGGATTGCCGGTGGAATCAGCGGGCGATAGCCGGCGATTCTTGCGTCGTCAGTGACCTGAAACATGGTGTGTCATCTCCCCACTTACCAGTGCTGGTGGCAGCGGCCCCTCGGGCGCTTGGTACCAGCAAGTGGCTAGTATAACGGCGGAAGGTGCCGCAGCGTCTTAGCTAAACGCAGGTCGTGCGCGCGGCCGTTTGACGTTGGCTAGCGCCGCGGTCTGTCCGTCACCCGCGGCGCTGCGATAGCGCTGCTGGATCTCCCGCCAGAATGCCACCCCCAGTAAGTCGGCGTGTTTGGCCAGAAACACCTCGCGCAGGTCGGGTTTGATGGCGAGGAATTTCAGAAATTCTTCCGGAAAGACATCGTTGGCGTTGACGTGAAACCAAGGCCGTGGCCGGTATTCGTCCTCATCGAAACGAGCTGGCGGGACTTCCCTAAAATGGCAGTCAGTGACCAGACACAATTCGTCATAATCATAAAAAATGACGCGTCCTTGGCGCGTCACGCCGAAATTTTTGACCAGCAGGTCGCCGGGAAAAATATTTGCGCGGGCGAGGTCTTTGAGCGCCTCGCCGTAATCTAGAACGGCGGCATGGGTGGCTTCTGGTTCGTGTTCGCGCAGATACAGATTGAGCGGGCGCAAACGCCGTTCCACGTAAAGATGCCGAATCACTAGCTTTTCGCCGTCGATGCGGGTGCTTTCAGCGGCTTCTTCCATCAGTTCGGCCAGCATTTCGGGTGCGAACTTGGCCAATGGAAATTCAATGTCGGTGAACTCTTGGGTGTCGATGAGGCGGCCAACGCGGTCGTGCATCAGGACGAATTCGTAACGCTCCATAACCTCCTGACGGCTGGTATTTTTGGGGAAGCCAAAGCGATCCCGAATCACCTTGAACACCAGATCGTAGGAGGGCAGGGTGAAGACAATCATCACCAGTCCCCGGTCGCCGGGGGCATGCACGAAGCGGTCGTGACAATTGGCCAAATGGGTGGAGAACAGTTGGTAGCGTTCGGTTTTACCCTGGCGGATGCGCCCGAGCGCGGTGTATAGCTCATCAATGGGCTTGCCGGGTAGCAGCGAATTAATGAAATACACGGCCCCTTCTACGGGCTCCAAATCCACAAAAAAATACGAACGGGTAAAGCCAAACAAGATGCTGATGTCGTCGACCGACATGATGATGTCATCGACCCGTACACCGCCATCCGGGTTGTCGAGCATGATCACCAGCGGCGCGGCATGGGTTGGCCAAAATGCGCGGCCGATGAGATAGGCACGATTAGACTGATAAAACACCGCCGGTAGAAAGTCTAAGCGCAAGAATTCGTCTGGCGTGGGTAGCGCACGCTGCGCATAACCGGCGAGTTCGGCCTCGATACGGGTGACATCACCTGCGAGATCGGCATAGGGGATCTCGAAGGCGCAGTCCTCTAGCAGCTGCCGAATGATCGCTTTGGGATCGCCCCAGTTGATATAGCTGCGACATTCCACCGCGTGGCGCTGGGCATCGTGAAGATTAAACCGCACATCCACGAACTCCGTTTCCGGATCCGCACCCACGGTGTGCAGTATTTGGCGGCTGATGGAGTTGAAGAAGGTTTTGTTGAACGCGCCGTCGGGGATCCCCTCCATGCGCGCACTAAAAATGTCTTT
>CAIPNE010000315.1 GCA_903866355.1 uncultured Gammaproteobacteria bacterium | reverse complement strand
TCTCTTTACCCCCGTTCAGCCACACGAAGTAGGCTGATTCACCGTTGACGACGGTGTCGTAGTGACGGGCGAAATCGCCTTCCTCGCGTTCTATTTTGAGGACGCGTGCGCCGGCCTCGGCGAGCAATCGCGCGCAATAAGGAGCGGCCACTGCCTGCTCTAAAGAAACCACCAGCGTGCCAGTCAATGCGGCCATGCTTGTTCTCTCCGTTAACTCAAGCTTTTGGGTGGGCGCGCATGCTGGCCTGCGCGCCGCAGATTTAGGGCGAAAAAGCGCGTGCTAGCGCATGACGAAAGGATTGGGTACATCCGTTGCGGTGGAAATCCACACGCTTTTGGTTTGCAGATATTCCTTCATCCCCTCGATGCCATTCTCGCGTCCTAAGCCGCTCATTTTGTACCCACCGAAAGGCGACATATAGCTGATCGCACGATAGGTATTGACCCAGATGGTACCGGCACGGATCGCATTGGAAATCGTTAAGGCCCGCTTAATAGACTGCGTCCACACCCCGGCCGCTAAACCGAAGGCAATGTCGTTAGCAATTTCAACGGCTTCTTCGTCAGTTTTGAAACGGATGATGGACAACACCGGTCCAAAGACTTCTTCCTGTGCGATGCGCATTTTATTGTGGACGCCGCCAAAAATAGTGGGCTGGACGAACCACTTACTGTTACCGCATTCCGGGCCGCTGGCGGGCCCGCCACCCAGCAATACTTCGGCGCCTTCGTCTTTGGCCACCGCAATATATTTTAGGATTTTGTCGTACTGCTGCGGCGTCGTGACGGGACCTACCTGGGTGCTGGGATCCAGCGGGTTACCCATGCGCGCCGAGCGTGCAAAATCGACCAAGCGAGTCACAAACTCATCGTAGATACCGTCTTGCACCAGCAGGCGCGAGCCGGCGATACAGGTCTGGCCGGTGGCGGCAAAAATACCGGAGATAACCCCTTTGACAGCGTCATCCAGCACCGCGTCATCGAAGACGATATTCGGTGACTTGCCGCCCAGTTCCAGCGTGCAGCGCTTGAGCGTTTTAGCCGCCTGCTGATAGACATACGCGCCGCTTTCTGTGCCGCCCGTAAAGGCGACTTTGGCCACTTTGGGGTGCTCTACCAGTGCCGCGCCGGCTTCCGCGCCAAAACCGGTCACCACATTCACAACACCGGGCGGGAAGCCCGCTTTCTCCACCAACTCCATGAGTTTCAGGGTTGATGTCGAAGTGAACTCCGAAGGCTTAATGACCAGCGTGCAGCCCGCGGCCAACGCGGGTGCCAACTTAAAGCTCAACAGCAGCAGCGGTGAATTCCACGGGGTGATAGCCGCCACCACGCCAATCGGCTCGTGACGCGTGAAATTGAACACATCCGGTTTATCGATCGGGATAACCGCGCCTTCGATTTTGTCGGCGAGGCCGCCGTAGTAGTAAAACCATTGCGGTAAATAGTTGCACTGGGCCAGCATTTCGCTGATGAGCTTGCCGTTGTCGCGGACTTCGTATTCCGCAAGCTCTTGGGCATTCTCTTTGATGAGGTCGCCTAATCGATGCACCAGTGCACCGCGCTGAGTGGCATTTAGCTTGGACCACTCGCCACGCGTGAGCGCCGTGTGTGCGGCTTCGACAGCGCGATTGGCGTCTTCTGGCGTGCACCGCGCGACCTGCGCCCACACTTCTGCCGTGTAGGGATTTATCGTGTCGAAGTAGCGGCCATCGGAGGGAGCAACCCATTTGCCGTTGATGTAGGCGTTAAATTTTGGCAGTTCGGTCATGCGGCGAGCCCCTATATTAGCGTGGTGTTAATTCAATACGAGCGCGGCAAACCGAGCTCATGTTCCGCCACGAAAGAAAGAATGAGATTGGTGGAAATGGGTGCGATTTGGTAGAGACGGGCTTCGCGAAATTTCCGTTCAACGTCGTATTCCTCCGCCACGCCAAAGCCGCCAAATGTCTGCACGCACATGTCAGCGGCGTGCCACGAGGCTTCCGAAGCCATCATTTTGGCTAAATTAGCCTCGGTGCCACAGGGTTTACCTTGCTCATATAACGCAGCGGCGTGGTCGACCAGCAAGTTGGAGGAGAGCATCTCCGCAAACGCTCGGGCGATGGGAAATTGGATGCCTTGGTTCTGGCCAATCGGGCGCCCAAAGACTTTGCGCTCGCAGGCGTAGTCGCGGGCTTTTTTGATAAACCAACGTGCGTCCCCGATGCATTCGGCGGCAATGAGGATGCGCTCAGCGTTCATCCCCGAGAGGATATAACGCAAGCCCTGACCCTCTTCGCCGATGAGATTTTCGACCGGCACCGGCATGTTGTCGAAAAACACTTCGTTGGTGGAGTGATTAATCATGGTGCGGATGGGCTTGATGGTCATGCCGTTTTTCTTGGCTTCGCGCATGTCCACCAAAAACACCGACAAGCCGTCGGTGCGCTTCTTGACCTGATCTTTAGGCGTGGTGCGTGCCAGTAGGACCATGAGGTCGGACTGCTCGGCTCGCGAGGTCCACACTTTCTGACCATTCACGATATAGCGATCGCCGTCGCGTACCGCCATCGTGGTGATGCTGGTGGTGTCGGTGCCGGCGCTAGGTTCGGTCACGCCGAACGCTTGGAGCCGCAGTTCACCGCTGGCAATTTGCGGTAAATATTTTTCTTTTTGCGCCTGGCTGCCATGCCGCAACACCGTGCCCATGGTGTCCCTCTGTGCGTGGCAGGCGCCGGCGTTGCCGCCGAATTCGTGAATCGCCTTGAGAATTTCAGCCCCCATCGACAGTGGCAGACCGCTGCCGCCAAATTCTTCTGGGATGAGTGCCGCCAAGAGGCCG
>CAIPNE010000314.1 GCA_903866355.1 uncultured Gammaproteobacteria bacterium | reverse complement strand
TGGGTACCCCCGAAGAAGTGCGGCGCGAAATCCAGCATCTCATCGAAGATACCGGGGTCACCTATTTCATGTTCGTCATCCCCAACGAAGTCACCCACGACCTGTTTGTGAATGAGGTCATGCCGGCGTTCGTTTAAACGCCTGGGGCGAAAATCCTTGCCCGAGACTCACTTGGGCAAGGATTAAGCTCGGGCCTGCGCCCCAGCTTTAATGTCAGCAATAGCCTTGGCGGATCAAGTTCTAATGGCGCCGGCCCGCTGCCGCCAGCGATTCATGCTGGTGATCCAACGATCAA
The DNA here is from genome assembly GCA_903866355.1 of uncultured Gammaproteobacteria bacterium. Lineage (GTDB taxonomy): Bacteria > Pseudomonadota > Gammaproteobacteria. The sequence goes on along the minus strand of CAIPNE010000314.1, from coordinate 6,927 downwards.
CATCGGTGGTTTTGCGCAATAAGTAATCGCGCACCTCTGGGTGGGGCAGGATGAGAAACTCCTCCCGGGCCATGGTGTCGACCACGCAGGCCGCTAGCGCTTCGGGTTCGATCATACCGTCCACGCTGGCGACTACCGCTTGGTCGGGACGATCCGTCATGGGGGTGCGCACCGCTTGGGGGGCGAGCACCGAGACCCGAATACCCAAATGCTGGTACTTAATGGCCACCCACTCGGCGAAGGCCACGCAGGCGTGTTTGGTGACGGAGTAAGTGGCCGATTGAATATGGCTCAATAGCCCCGCCGCCGAGGCGGTGTGCACCAGATAACCGCCGCCACGCGCCACCATGCCCGGCGCCACCGCACGCACGGCATAAACGTGCGCCATCACGTGGATGTCCCAGTTGAGCTGCCATTCTTCGTTGGCAACGTCTTCGTCGCCCAAGCGCGCGATGCCGGCGTTAGAGCAGAAAATATCGATGGAGCCAAGTTCCGCTTCGACGCGTGCGACCAGCGCTTGAATGTCGGATTCCAGCGCCACGTTGCAGCGCACGGCTAGCGCGCCGGTTTCGGCGGCCACCAGTGCCAGACCCGCTTCATCCACATCGGCGACCGCAATGGCGCGGGCCCCCTCGGCGTGGAAACGCCGCGCCAGCGCCGCGCCGATGCCGCTGGCACCACCCGTAATCACCACACATTTGCCCGCGATATCCATGCCTGTCCTCCGTTGTTTAAGCGCTATGTTTGCTGCGGATGTTCCGCCTGCCCCCACCAACGGGTCGGGGCGGGCGGCCACCAGGGGTTTTGCCTTCAGGGCCCGGCGGGGTGTGCGCCGCGCTTGGCTTCTTGCCGAATGTAATGCTGGATGGCTTTTAAATCGCCCTCCGCCAACTCTTTAAATTGCGGCATGCCGGCGGTGCGTCGGGAGCCCCCTACCACCACATCGCGCAGTGCATCGTCGTAGAGCGGAATGGTCGAGGCGCGCAGATCGGGCGCGTAGCCACCCGACACCACCGCCGCGCCGTGACACAGCACGCATTGGGCGCGCCAAATAGCGCCGCCCTGCTGGGCCAGCATGGCGTCTACGACAAAGTCTTCTTTGACGATAGGTTTGACGAATGCCGGTGGCGGCATGGCCGGCAGGTTCGCTTTACCTTCGAGGCTAAAACTCAGCAGGCGGCGCGGTTGCGCGTTATAAGCCCAACCGTGTTGGGCCGACAGCGCGCCACCGATGGCGGGCACCGATCCCCCCCAGCCCACCAACAGTGCGATGTGCTGTTTGCCATCGACCGTATAGGTAATGGGTGGCGCGGAGATCCCCAGCCCGGCATCAAACTGCCACAGCACCTCGCCTGTGGTAGCCCGATAGGCCATCAGTTTGCCGTTGGCCTGCCCCTGCAATACCAGATCGCCCGCCGTGGTCAGCGTGCCACTATTCCACACCCCCGCTTGTTCCACGCGCCACGCGGGTTTTTGTTTGATGGGGTCCCAAGCCAGCAAGGCGCCGGTGCCGGCGTTGACGGGGACGTCTTCTTTCAAAAAGTCTACCCCGGTGTCTATTTTAAAGTGAGGCGATTGCCAAGTTTTGGTGTCGAGGCCTTTGTCCGTAAACAAGTTCGGCATTTCTTGGACGGGGATATACACCAGCCCGGTGCCCGGATTGAACGACATGGCGTGCCAGTTGTGGACGCCGATGGGGCCCGGCCACACCAGTTCTTCGCCGTCTTCGTAGCGCGCCCCTTGGCGTTCCACGGGTCGGCCGGTGGCCATGTCAATTTTTTCCGCCCAGTCCACCCGGCCAAATTTCTCGGCCGACAGCAGCTTGCCGTTAGCCCGATCTAGCACGTAGAAAAACCCGTTTTTGGGCGCGTGCATCATCGCTTTGACCACCTTGCCGCCGATGGTCAGGTCGGCCAGCACGATGTCCATATTGGAGTTGTAGTCCCAAGTTTCCCCGGGGGTGGTTTGGTAGTGCCAGACGTATTTGCCGGTATCGGCATCCAGCGCCACGATGGAGCACAGAAAGAGGTTGTCGCCACCGCCGGGGCTGCGAATTTTTTGGTTCCACGGCGAGCCATTACCGGTGCCGATGTAAATGCGGTTGAACTCGGGATCATAAGTAAACCCATTCCAAACGTTACCGCCGCCACCGTGTTTCCACCATTCGCCGGTCCAGGTTTTGGCGGCCATGGCTTGGGTTTCGTCTTCAAAGCCGTCGGCCGGGTTGCCCGGCACGATGAAGAAACGCCAGGCCTGCTTGCCAGTTTGGGTGTCGTAGGCGGTGACATAGCCACGCGCCGCGCCCACTTCGGTGCCGCCATTACCAATGATGACTTTATCGCGGAACACCCGTGGCGCGCCGTTGATGTACATCGGCAGCTTGGGATCGATGGTCACCGTGCTCCAGACTTCCTTACCGGTGGCGGCATCTACTGCGTTGAGGCGGCCATCGCCAGTGGCGACAAAAATGCGGCCTTTCCAGTACGCGACCCCTCGGTTGGAGTCCCAGAAGATGCGCTGACGATCCCCTGCCACCGCCAACGTTTTGGGATCGTAAGTCCAGAGAATTTTGCCCGTGCGGGCGTCGACCGCGCGCACCACGCTAAAGCTGCCGGTGAAGTACATCACCCCATCCACCACCAATGGGGTGGCCAGCAAGGTGTGATCGGTGGGCAGTTCCAAGGCCCAATCTACCCCCATCCCTTTGATGGTTTGGGCCGAGATTTGGGTCAGCGGGCTGTAGCGTTGTTCGCTGTAAGTACGGCCGTAGGAGAGCCAGTTGGCGGTTTCTTTTTCGTTGGCGATGGCCGCCCCGTCAACGGGGGTTTGGGCACGGGCTACGCCCGTGACCGCCAGAGCAATGGCCAGCAGGCCGCCACTCACAGAACGCGTGATACTTCGCATACGGACTCCCTTTAATTTTTTTATTTTCGGTTCTTGATGCTCTTCTCTCGTGGCTTTAGTGCCAGCTTCTGCGCCGGGCCGGCAACCCGGCCCAGGCTGCATTCAGGCCGTGAGGCGCCCGCTGCGGTAGTCGTTCACGGCTTGTTCTAATTCTGCTTCGGTATTCATCACAAACGGGCCGTATTGCGCCACCGGCTCGCCGATGGGACGCCCGGCCACTAACAGCGCGCGGCCACCCTCAGATCCTGCCGTAAGGCGTAGGTGTGCCCCGGATGAGAGCGTGGCGGCGTAGTTGCTGGGCACGTTGGTGCCGCCGGCGTCGAGGGTGCCTTCAAAGGTGTAAAGCACGGCATTCAGGTCGCTCGCAATGGGTAGTTCCACGGTGGCGCCGGGCGTCAGGGCCACATCCGCATACAGCAACTGCGTGCTCAGACCCGTGATGGGGCCGATGGTGCTAACCCCCTCCAAGTCCAAGCGCCCAGCAATCAGCTTAATGCGCGCACCCGCCAGGGCTATCACCGGGATTTCTGCCGCCGGGATGTCCCGATAGCCGGCGGGTTTCATTTTTTCGGCTGCCGGCAGATTGACCCACAGTTGAAACCCGCGCAGCAGGCCGGCGGTTTGTTTGGGCATTTCGGAGTGGATGATCCCGCGTCCGGCCGTCATCCATTGCACGCCACCGGCGGTTAAATCGCCCTTATTGCCCAGATGGTCGGCGTGCAGCATGTGGCCGTCAACAATATAAGTGATGGTTTCGAAGCCGCGGTGCGGGTGCGCCGGAAAGCCTTCGATATAGTCGTCTGGGTTGTCGGAAGAGAAAAAATCGAGCATCAACAGCGGGTCCAGCCGTGCACCCGGATGCTGGCCCAACGCGCGCCGCAGTTTGACGCCAGCGCCATCTTGGGTGTCGATGGCGGCATGAGATTTAACAACAGTACGGGCAGTCATCGGCTACTCCAGAGGCGCAGGATAGGAAACCTACAATACGAGGGTGGTGCGGGCTTTGCCAAGGCTTACCAATTCGCAGCCCTGGGCGGTGAGGCGCAGCCGGGTAATGGAACAATAATCTGGCTCAAAGCAGACCAGCCGGGGGTCGCCCGTGGCCCGCCCCACCAGCGCGTTGATGACCATAAAGTGGGTAAAAATAACGGTGTCTTGCTGGCAACTGGTGATCAATTCCCAAGCCCGTTCGCGCCACTGATGGAGGGTGTGATCGACCTGCGACCACTCGGATCGCATCACGCCCGCCAGCCAGGCGGCGCGTTCGGCCAGCGGCACGCTGGAGGGTAGTTCGCGAACGTCATCGGCAATGTTGACTGGCGCGTGCCAGGACTGGGCCAGCGGGTGGGCGGTTTCTTGTGCCCGCAGCAGGGGGCTGGTGAGAATGCATCTTGGGGCGGTGTGGGCAAAACTCGCGACCAAGGTTTCGGCTTGGCCTCGACCTTGCTCGCTCAAGGGCGGGTCCCGCGCGGTATCCCAACGCGCCGCCGCTTCGCCGTGGCGTATCAGTTGGATGTCGATGTCGTGCCCCATGAACTTCCTCCACGTTAACCCTGTGTGGCGGCTATTCTGGCCGCTTCGCCCAACGCGCGACAGCGGCGTGCATTCGACGCGGCCCTCGGGCATATTTCCGTGCGGCAATCCGCTATCAAACCGAGCACCGCACAACCTATGAGTGCCGACTTACTAGACCGTCATGCCCATCGTCATGTGGTGTTGGAGGGTGCGTGCAACTGTCGCGATCTCGGTGGTCTACGCACCACCGATGGGCGTCGGACCCGCCATGGGGTGGTGTATCGATCGGACGCCCTGGCCACCTTAACCGCGGCGGATCAAGACACGCTCGCCGAGCTGGGGATTCGCGCGGTCTATGACCTGCGTACGGTGGAGGAACGCGCGCGCGCGCCCAACCAGCTGCCTGCTGCCGCGCCCGCCCAGCAGGCTTTTGGGTTTATTCCGCGCGGCAATCACGAGATGTTTGTGGGGGTGAACACCGGGCAATGGTCGCCCGAAGCCACCCGCGCCGCCATGCTCGCCCAGTACGAGCGCCTTATTCTGGACCATACCGAGTGCTTGGCTGGGGTTTATCGCGGGCTGTTGGCGAGCGCTGGTGCGCCGGCCGTCATCCATTGCGCCAGCGGTAAAGACCGTACCGGCATCGCGTGCGCCGTGTTGTTGTTGGCGGTGGGCGTGGCCCGCGAGGAAGTGGTTGAGGACTATGTTATTTCCAACTTCCAGCGCCGTCGGGTGGACCTTTTCCACGGCGCGCCCCCGGCGGCGGCGGTAGAGCAAATCATGGCGGCCAGTGCCGATTATCTGCTCGCCGCGTTAGCTGCGAGCGAGCGGGCGTTCGGCTCTTTCGACGCCTATCTGGCGCAAGGCGTGGGGCTGTCAGATTTAGATCGGGTGGCGCTGGCGCATTTTTTGGTGGACTGAGTTGAGTTCAGCCTCCATTCAAGTTTCTCCGCGCAACATGGCTCCACCAGTCGGCGCTCGGGGCCCCAAGACCAAGATGACTCAGACGGCGGCAGTAACGGACATCACCAGATGAGTTGCTACCGACCGACCGCAGGCTGGCCAAATTCATCCCCACGATTCCTGGCCGGAGTACTTTTAATGACAGCCTTGATGATTCCCCAGTTCGGCGCTTACTGCGGTGACTTGGCCGAGGTCGAGTTTGCCCAAGGAAAACGCCTGTACGAGCAGAAGGATTACACCCACGCGTTGGCCGCCTTCGACCGTGCCGCGCGGGACGAACCCGCCGACGAGCGTTTTCTCTACTGGGCGGGCAAGTCCGCTGGCCGTTTGGCGGAAGCTGCGGGCCCGTTGGCGGCGTTCTCTTTGGCGCGGCGCACCCGCCTCGCTTTCGAGCGTGCCTACGAACTCAACCCACGTAACCTGGAAGTGATGGAGGCGCTGGCACAGTTTTACGCGCAAGCGCCGGGTTTCATGGGTGGCAGCGACGCCAAAGCACAAGTTTTGAACGAACGCATCCGCGCCTTAAAACTCAGCACCCACTAACACGCCCTAAGCCTACGCCCCCCACTGCCAGCGACCGGCAGCTTGGGGGGCAGCTCTCTGCGCTGCTAACCGCCGCGCCTCCCGGTAGCAAGCGCGCAAGTCCTCTGTCAGGATCGTGGGCCACACCAGCGCGCGGACTACCCCCTTGAACGAACAAGTTATCGCCCCCCCGACTCGCCGCACAGAGCGCGCCCGCCACGAACAGGGCAAGGTGCAGCAACGGCTCCGACGCGGCGTGGGCAAGGCCATCGTCGACTACAACATGATCGAAGAAGGCGACCGGGTGATGGTTTGCCTGTCGGGGGGCAAAGATTCCTACACCCTGTTGGACATTTTGCTGAGTCTGCAAAAAAAGGCGCCGATCGATTTCGAAATCATCGCCGTCAATCTCGACCAGAAGCAGCCCGATTTCCCCGCCGCCGTCCTGCCCGACTACCTCACTGAGCTCGGCGTGCCGTTTCACATTATTGAGCAAGACACCTACAGCGTGGTCAAACGGGTGGTGCCTGCCGGCAAAACCATGTGTGGGCTGTGCTCGCGGCTGCGGCGGGGCAGCCTGTACACCTGGGCCGCCGCGAACGGCATTTCTAAAATTGCGCTCGGTCACCACCGCGACGACATCGTTGAAACCTTGTTCCTCAACATGTTCTTTGGCGCCAAGCTCAAAGCCATGCCGCCCAAACTACAGTCCGACGATGGGGCGCATATTGTCATTCGACCCTTGGCTTACTGCCGCGAGGACGACATCGCCCGTTACGCCGAAGTGCGCGATTTCCCCATCATTCCGTGCAATTTGTGCGGTAGCCAAGACCATCTGCAGCGCGTACAGATCAAACAGATGCTGGCCGCCTGGGAGCGCCAACATCCGGGGCGGGTCGAGAATATTTTCCGGAGCATCCAAAACGTGACGTTGTCGCACCTTGCAGATCCCACCCGTTTTGATTTTGCCGGGCTAGGTGCCAAGCCCGGCGTGGCGCGGCCCGGCGTCGTGGAGTGGCTGAT
>CAIPNE010000313.1 GCA_903866355.1 uncultured Gammaproteobacteria bacterium | reverse complement strand
CTACATTGTTGGACTCGCAAGGAAGCCGTTATAAAAGCACTGGGTGGCGGTCTGTCCATCCCGCTAGATTCGTTTGCGGTTTCTCTCCAGCCCCATCAACCGGCGGCCATTCTGGCGTGGTCTATTCCTGGTACTGTCGCAGCAGCGTGGCGCCTCTACCATCTAGAACCCACCGCGGGTTTTGTTGGCGCACTGCTGGTTGAGGGTGCCGCCAACCTCGGCGCGTGGCAGCAATGGCCGCGCGGGATCTCCAAAAACGTGCACCTGGCAGATCAAAGCTAAGCGCGATTTTGATCGGAGTGCGGGCCTTGGGCCTGCACCCCTAACGCATGGTCAGCCGCGCCAACGGCCGAGACGCGCTTGCAGTCGTTGCCCCCTGCGTGCTGAATTTCTTGATGGATCCCCAGACTGACGTTCGGCGGTCGGCTCCGCCGCTGGTACGAAAGGCCCGGAGTAAGCGCCGAGAAAGAACGCGTCATAAAATGGCGAACCCGCGGGGCGTGAGCCCGAAGTGAGATGCGCTATTGATCATCGCCGCAGCCTGCTTGCGCGCCGAGAACGCAGAGCGGCGCGATCCGCGCAGGCCCGAAGATCGTCAACAATCTGGCCGATAGCCAGAGGCCGGGCGCAGGCCTTAACGTCGCGAAAGAACTGCCACGCACACCCAACCAAGCCCGGCGACCAAGCGCATGCTTTCATTGATGGGCGGGGCGAGGGCGCGCCTCAGGCGCGGGGCATCGGTAGTCGCCCAGGAACATCCGCTATGGCCCGCTGGTTTTGACCGCGCGCGGACTGGCTTTGGCGGCCAGATCCCACGCTATCAAACTGCATTGGTTGCCGGCACATAGGCCGTGCCTTGTGCCAGAAACACCTGCACAGGAAGCCACACCTTCGCGCCCAAGGACGGCGCTGTAATTCCTCGTGAGAGACTCGGCTATTGACGCAGTTTGCGCTGACTTGGCCTTAACCGCGCCTGCTTCGATTTAAGTTAGCGCAGGTCGTTTCGGAACCGGATACTAACCGGGCGACACGGCGACCACGACAGCGAGGGACACACGCGTTTGCGCTGCCAAGGCACCATCTTCCTGATACGCATTCACCAGCAAAGAACGCCTGCCGGTTTTGCTTGAAGTGACCTGAAAGGCGACCGGACGTGAATTCGCTCCTGGCCGCAATTCGAGCAGATAGCTAGTCGGTGTAACGTCGAAACCCGCGCCGGTCACCTCAACGCGGTACTTCACGACATCCTGATCTTCGCTGCGAAAGATGCTGCCTTCAGCACTGACCACCTGGTCGAGATCAGCAACCGCAAGCTTGGGTGCCTCCGGCTGCATTACCGCAATGACCAGATCGAAGGGCTCGTTGACCACAGCACCTTTGGGGAGGGCTACATCCAAACGCACAGTTTCCTCGACGGTGTGCTCGTGTGCCTCGAGCACCGGACCCGCACTCGGTGGCAGACTCGTCGGTCCCTGGATGAAAGTGACTGGGCCAGTGATGTTGACGGGCCCACTGATTCCCGTGTTGACGGACGCCTGACCACCCCGGGCGACTTTCAGTAGATTGCCGTGGATGGTGTCGCCCTGACGTCGGTTTATCTGTGTCCCAATCACTTCGCCGCCGGTGACGCTGCTCACCTCGACGCTAGCGCTGATCGAAAATGGTTTGCTGCGCGTTGCCTGCCCCGCGGCAGGCGCAACCCCACGGCCCAGCGCCGCCGCAGGCTTTAAGCCCAGCGCCGCCGCGCGCTTCGGGCCTGACGCTGCCGCATTCTTCGAGCCTGGTGCCGCCGCGCTCTTCGCGATCGGTGCCGCCGCCGGCTTCGCGATCGGTGCCGCTGCGCGTTTTGATCCGGGTGCTGCTTTAGTCAGGTTAGACGGCCGTCTGGCCTCTCCGCTGCGCAATCCTAACGTGCCGATTTTCGCACCAACCAAGCTGCCGCCCCGGCCTACTTCACCGACGTCGACTTGAATATTCGCGAACCCGCCGTCAAGACGTGCAAAGTCACCTCCGACAACTTCACCCAACACCGCCCCCGCGACGCTGACGCCAACCGCGAGTTTGCCGTTGAGCATCCGGTGCACTTTCGCACCGACAAGCACCCCACCGGATTTGACCGCCGATGCGCGCACCTTCACGTCGGCCTCCACAGCCTGCTTGGCTCGCTCGCGGGCTTGCGGATCAGCCGCGCCGCCGAAAAGCTGTCCATCGGCCGCACGCAAGTAGAGGACCGGAACACCCCAGTCCCGCCCAGTCTTATCTGCGTTGTATACCGCTATCCGGCCGGCCGATACTGCGCGCTCGATCGGCATGCCTGCGGCGATCGCCTGATAGAACTGATGGCTGAAGGCAATCGCGCACTTGTCGAGAATCGTGAACTGATTGGCGACCACCGCCGGAATCTCGCCCTTCACGAGTGCCGGTGCAATACCGCTCCAGACACTGACACCATCGCGGCGGCCGGTGTGGCAGCCGGAGAGTACGGCCAGACGGATGCCTTGCCCACGCAGGTTGATGCCCATCTGTTCGGCATCGACGCGCTCGTCTTCGAATGCGAGATACCCGGTGCCCGTATAGGTCCCGGGCCTAGCGCCCATCTGTCGCGTGAAGTCACCGTGACCAGCAAAGTGAAAGACGCCAGCGCCGGCAAGCAGCGGTTGCAGCTTCTTGAGCGTTGCATGTTGGCAGAGCTGGAGTTGAATCCCTTTGAGACCGCGCAGCGCCTCGCTAAGGAACTTCATCTCTCCATCGAGATCCAGCTCCGGCAAGCCTTCCGCCCCGGCTAGTGCCGTGACCACCTTGATATCACCCATCAGGAGCGGCGCCGTCACGCTCGCGGCAAACGCCTCGTGCCGCACGATAGCAATGCGCGGATCAAGCGCAAGGAAACCGTTGATCCCCTCCCCGCCGGATCGTTCTACGTAGGCATATTCCCAAGGAATCACGGCGAGGTCGGCCGACAACCGCAGTCGCAGCCGCAGGCCGCCATCGGGTCCCGCCTTCAAGAGGCTACGAGCGAAGATCTCGCGCACACTCGGCGCCTTCCCGGGCGCATCAACCGGCAGCAGGAGTGCGGCGAGCGTCCGTCCAACGGCGATGAGCCCCGCCGCGTCCAGTTCCCGGCGATCGAGTTTCGCCAGGCTCATTTGCAAGTCACTGTCATTGAATTCGACGCTGGCCGCCTGATCCGGCGTCATCTCGCCAGCGGGCGACTGCAGCACTCGCACCTTGAAGGTACCGAGGCGTCGATCGTCCGACAGGCGGATCGTGAGATCCGATACTTCAAGGGTGATGTCGTCGTAGTTCATGGCCCCTCACTCGACCTCAAGATACTCGAATCCCTGCTCGCGTGGTCCCGCCCGACTGTAGGCATCTCAGCGCCAGGCACATTGCCTGAGCGGGAGTTCTGCCTTGCAGGGTGCTATGCGTGATACGCATCGAGCATCTCATCCCACTGTGTGTCCTTGGCGAAAGCCAGTGCCTTGTAAGCGCGCGAGATTCGCTGCAGATCACGAGGCATCAAGTAGACGGATACACCGCCGATGCCATCGAACCACGCGCCCCGGTGGCCTTCCGCGAGCACGCAACCAGCGGCCGGCGCCAAGGCTTTCACGGTAATTGCTGCTGCTCGTCTGATGGGCGCCGAGACTAAGTCAGAGTCCGCAAGCCAAGCGGCCAAGGATCGGAGGTCCCAAAGGTGGTAGTCGAACTTGCTCGGATTGCGCCGGCCTTCCTGAGTCTCGCGTTGCTGGGTTGCAAACTGAGCGTTCCAGAGCGCATTGGCCAGCTTAGTCGTCTCACCCCGCAGGGCCTCTGCAAGCTGATGGGTGGCCGCAACTAAGTCGTCGATGCGGCCGAGGTCGAGGGCCACCTTCGTCACATCGCCAGCCACCGGCGGGTTGGCTCTGTAGAAGCCCACGTACTGCTCAACCACGAGCTTCGCGAACTGGGCACCGCCGAGGTCAGGGTTGGCGCGCAATGCGCCAAAAATCGTTTGATAAGGCCAGCTGTGGCCCGGCACAAGTTCCTGAGACGCCACGAGATAACGCACGTCCTTGCGCACCTCGTAGGCCACCTCAAGATTCGCCATGAGGCAAGCGTCCATCCCGAGCAAATCAAGAGGCTGCCCGATGGCCTTGGCAATTGCGCGAGCAACGCGCGCGAGCTCGATAGTGTCCAGCGAATGGCCGGTGCCATCGTCGAAGAGTATCGCCCGCTCGGATGGCTTATCTGGCGTCAAGATCGTGCGCAGCGTTGAGCGGAACAGCGCTCGGCCACCCGGTGCGCCGGCTCTTTCTTGGGACTCGTCCGGATCCGCTTGCGCGCCCGACCTCACCTCCTTCGCGACCTCTGCGATTTCAGCCGGCTCCCACCCCGAGCCGTGACTCCAAAGTACTAGGGCGTACCGCTGGGCGGGATACTGATCAAAGAGCCACTTTGCGGTGGCAATCAGCTCGTCCGGATCCCCTGAATCGAAAGACTTGCCCAACTGTTGTTGGTATTTCACGTAGCCCGGGTCGCCCATCACGTATCGCGCGGCACCCACGGGCCCATCGTAAAACACACCGTGTACGACGTCGTCGCTACTACCAACCCTGAGGATCTCATCGAGGCTCTTTTTGCCCAGTGCATCAAGGTTATTGTGAGCGGCGATGTACGTCAGCACGGTCCATTTAGCCTTGTGCGCCATTGCCCACTCCTCCACAAACTGTCAGCCACCTTCTGGACGCGCAACGCGCAGCTCTGCCAGCGGTTCGACCGATAGGCGGAAATAGAACCGCCGCCTCGCCGGCGCGAACCTCATGGGTCATCGAGACGTTCCTTGCGCTGCCTTGGACTATCAAAGCGCGCGAGTAGCGATGCGATCCGCCGCGGTAGGAACGCGGGCACCCGGCAGCCTCGCCTTTGATGGCAGCACGAGGCCCGTCGGCGTGTCGAAATAGAGCGCCATCGCATCGCGACCGGCTTTCACTAGCGCGTCACGTCGCTCATCGTTCATGTCAAATTCTGTCGTGCCGTAACCCTGGGCAGGAAGACGTGCGACGAGGTGGCTGTACTCGTCGAGTACCATTTTGTCGTGTGCGCCCGTCATCGTGTCGATCAGACGTTTGAAGCGCTGGACCGTCGCCAGCTCTCCGGGCTTGATGTTCACGCGCACGAAGAGGCCTTTTGTGACGGGAAGTTTTTCGTCGATCAACAGCCCAAGCACCTCGTTGCCCCGCTTCGGGCCCATGATCTTGAGGACCTGTGGCGCATCGGAGATGAAAAGCTCGATCGGAAAATTGGACAGAATGCCTCCATCAACAATCGCGTGTCCGACAATGTCTCGTTCCCGGTACTGTCCCCAACTTTCCTGCCAAACGACCTCGTCCCACAGCAACGGAATACTCATCGACATCCGCACAGCCCAGACAATTGGGGTATTCGGTGCCGTCCGATGATTGAGCACCAGCATGCTCTCCTCCGTCGTGTCCGACGCCACGACCGATAGGTCGACACCCGTGGCATCGAAGAACTGCTTAAGCGTCATACCACTGAAGTTTCGTTGCCCATTCTTCCACGACCCAGCATCGAGCTTGTCGCTGAACCAAGCCACGAAGCGATCTGCGGCGAACCACCCCCCACGCTCTACCAGTCCAAGGACGTGACGGAACGAGTCGCTACTTTCAAGCGCACCTAGAAGACCCTCATGTACTCTTTTCTCCCAGAAATCTGGCACAAAAGTGAAATCGACCGCATCCATTAAGCGCCGAGTCGCACTGGCTTGTAGTTCAGCTGCGCTAAACCGCGCCGGCGGGCCCATGAAGCCTGTAAAGACAGACTTGCCATCAATACCCTTCTCAGCGAGGGCGGCGAGCATTTCTTGCGGCGTGTAGCCTGCCGCGAGCAGCGTTGCCGTGATGGCTCCAGCGGAGGTGCCTAATAGGCGATCAAACGTATGCGCGCGCTTAAAGAACTCTTGGCATGCACCCACGAAGATCATTCCCTTCGCGCCGCCGCCTTCAAAAACAAGGTCGTATCTCATCCTGTTTGCTCCCGTCGTCAGAGCTGGAGACAAAGGGCGCACCCAGCTCAAGTGGCCTGCACCGGCGTGGGAGCACCCGTGATCCCATCGCCCATTGATGTCGTCGTTTGCGAAGGCCACGGGCGCAACGCCGTTGACGCCATCTCGCTGCGGCCTTGGCATCGGCAGAATGGACTCCTTGACCTGCGGTGAACCTGTCAGAAATCAAGCGTGACAAAGATCGGCACGCTTCACGTCGACATCGACCAAAGGGGTTGGCTAAAAAACAAGACTTTCACCCAGCCGGCAGTCTGGCCTAACCGTGGCCCACAGGGCCGCATGTCATGGGTAAATCACGCTAGGAACTTTAGAGGATGGCCGCACTGACGAAGCGCTGAACGTGGAGTTTCTGATGGTTGTCTCGCTGACCTCGAGAGCCAAGGGTGAGCTAAATATTCAGCGCGTTGGCGATACCCAGTTGGCGTGGCTGCGGCCGCGTTGCACAACAACGATTCGCCGCCTTTCCCGTCACGCAAAATCGTAGGCCACCAAAGTGGCCGGTCATTCCCACTCAATAGCTACACGACTAAAATCGCCCATTAAATCCATCGCTCATTGAATCCCCCAAATAGCGCGTGATTTTGGCCAAAACTCACCACGCCCATTTGTTTTTTTGTTCGCCACCAAACCTTAAACGGCGCCTAACTCAAGCAGACTGGCGGCGTGAGAGCCTGCCCCATCTAATTGGAATGGCCAAAAATATCCTTATTGTCCTCCACCATTCTTTTTCCAATGTATGCAGAGCCAATCAGATTCAGGTGATTATCGTCTCTATAAAGGATATTAGAGCCGTTGGTCATGCTACAAATTCTGTCGCCTGCGTCCCGCTTGCCGCTCTCTCCGATGACGAGGAACTTTTCGAGGATGGTCTTGGTGTCCATGCCTCGGCCGTTGTCGT
>CAIPNE010000312.1 GCA_903866355.1 uncultured Gammaproteobacteria bacterium | reverse complement strand
GTCGCTGTTTCGGTTTAGGGTCGGTGATGAATTTTCTGATCCAACCTAAACCCGCGGCGGTGCCAACGACCACTAGGCGATTAAGTGGCGCCATGGCTTTTGCGCTGGGCGTCGTTTTAGTGCCGCCCCTGAATGCCAGCGAGCTCGAGTGCCACTACGACTATGGCGGTGTGGTCACGACGCTGCAGATCGCGCCCACCACCAATCCCTATACGGAACCTGCGATCAAAATCGGATCGTTTTTTAAGTTCCGCGTGGTCTGGCAGACCGCGCCAGCGAGTGCTGCGGCGGTACATGTCTATGTCTACCTCGATGCCCCGGACGCACCGACCATTTTGCATCAGGGTTCGTGGGTTTTTTCGCTAGACCATCCCACTGGCCGTGGCTTTACAGGCTTGCAGCGTGTGTATGAGCCAGTGCGTGGCAGCGAGTTGCAGTATTGGTGCGTTGGCAAAGCCGCGCCGAGGCACGTGCCATGAGGATGCGTGCGGGCTTCGCGTGGCTCCTCTTGTTAATGAGCGCGCAACCTTGGGCCGTCACCCGAGAAGTAAACCTGGTGTTGGTTGGCGACATCATGCTGGACGATGGTCCGGGGCGCGTGATTGGCAGTGGCCGCGATCCCTTGGTCCATTTTTCGTCTCTTATCACGCGTGCGGACTACGCTATCGCTAATTTGGAGTGTCCGGTAGCGAGCGTGGGCGCGGCGAAGGCGGGAAAAATGTTCGCCTTTCGTGCGGCACCGGCCGCGTTAACCGCGTTAAAAGGACGTTTCCAGGCGGTATCTCTGGCCAATAATCACTCGGGTGATTACGGCCGCGCAGCATTTTTGCAAACCATCGAACTGCTGGATAAAGCCGGCGTGCGTCACTTTGGTGGTGGTCGCAATTTGGCCGAAGCGCACGCGCCATTGTGGATTGAACGCAACGGGCTGCGAATCGCGCTGCTGGGTTATAACGAATACAAACCCCGTGAATTTGAAGCCGGCCCAGATTGGCCGGGGATAGCTTGGAGCGAAGATTCGCAGGTGCTGGCTGACATTCGCGCGGCGCGCGCCGCGGGTGCTGACATCATTATTCCGTTTTTACATTGGGGGTGGGAAAAGGAGTCGAACCCCAGTGCACGCCAGCGCCAATTGGCGCACACCCTGATTGATGCGGGCGCGGACGTGGTGGTGGGGTCTCACCCGCACGTCACCCAAGGGGCTGAGTACTACCGCGGTAAGCTGATTGTTTACAGTCTCGGCAATTTTGTGTTTGACAGCTTTAAGACCCAAGCCACCCGCACCGGCTGGTTGCTCGAACTGCATTTAAACGCTACGGGTTTGCTGGATTGGCGGACGGTAGCCGCCTGGTTGGACGAAGAGGGCGTGCCACAGCGCCTACCCGCCGCGCCAACGCCCTGCGGCAAGGCCGCTGATCCACTGGTGCAGGTTTGCCTCAATCGCTAGCTAGCCGCCACCGGTATTTTTTTGCCTTAATTCCGGTACGGCGCACGGGTTAAAACCCTAGCCAACGATCCCGTTCTAACCTGCTGTCGAGCACGCCAAGAAGCATCAGCCGCCAACGCGGTGGCGTGTCTTATACAGTCTTGTCGGGCTTGTTTGTCGATATTTCACCGGCTGCTTGTGGCGGGCGGGCGGATTAGATTTGAAGCGACAG
>CAIPNE010000311.1 GCA_903866355.1 uncultured Gammaproteobacteria bacterium | reverse complement strand
CCGGCGCTCCATCGCAGCCTCACGCGACTGCTCATCGAACGGCTGAGCAATCGCACGCGTCAAGAAGGCCGCGTGCCCGGCATCGCCGTCATCGTGGGTCCCCAAGACCACCCCTTGGTGGCGCGCTTCACCGCGGGGGTGCTGCGCGGGGTGCATCACTACGCGCCAGCCTCCGAACAGCTACGGCTGAATCGCACCGCGCCGGATGGGTTGGACCTCAACAGCCAGTGTCGTGAACGAATCAGCACCTGGCGACGGTTGGCGGCGGGTGGCCAATATTTAGTGGTGGCCATCGAGCGTGAGGAACTCTCCGCAGTGGGGCCGCTCTTGGAGCCAGCCGATATCGTGCTGGATCTGCAGCTAGAAACTGGCCATGCCGGGGCGAGCTTGGCCCACGCTGGGGTGGCCTATCTGGCGCGCGTGCGGCTGCAAGAACCCACGCCGCGCGACCCTGGCCTGTGGACGTTTCGGGTGCCGCCCCAGGAACTCGATGCCGTCCATCACGACCCTAAAATCTGGCAGCGGCAGCGTTATCCCGCGCTGGACAGACTCGTGCGGCACATCACTTTTAAAGAAGTGGGGGTGGCCTTGAGCTCGGGTGCGGCACGGGGTTTTGCCCACTTGGGCGTGCTGATGGTCTTGGAAGACCAAGATATTCCGCTCGATTATCTTTGTGGCACCAGCATGGGTGGGATCGCGGCGCTGACTTTGGCGCGGGCGGGCGGCGCCCACCAGGCCGAGGCCCTCATGCGCCACTATCTGGGCAGCAATCGCCGTATTCGTGACGCGTGGGGTTTCCCACGCAGTTCTTTGTTCAGGGGGCAAAAAGTGGCGTCCGCGGCGGCCGGCACTTTTGGGGACTGCACGTTTGCCGATCTCGACCGCCCCGTGGCCGTGGTCGCGGCAGATCTCGCGGCCGGGGAGCGCATGGTGCTCGACCGAGGGCCCGTGGCCCCGGCGGTGCTGGCGACCTCCGCGATCCCAGGCTTGTTCCCGCCGGTGCAGCATTTCTCGCGGGTGTTGGTCGATGGTGTGGTGGTTTCTCGGGTACCGGTCGACGTGCTGAATCGGCGTCGCTGCGGCCTGAAGATCGCGGTCAATGTGTTGCCTTCGGCGCGCCAAGTGCAGGATGGCGACCCGTCTGGGCTGGCACGTTTCTGGTCCAAAATGAGCGGCCCGCTGGGCTTCCGCCGCGTGCTGAGCACCTCGTGGGAATTAATCGGCTCGTGGGGATCCACACTCGAAGCCATGCGTGCCGATATCGTGATCGTGCCCGATACGCCGACCAGTGCGAGTTTCGATTTTGACCGCTTTGACGAACTGGTGAATTGCGGTCGAGTGGCGGGCGAGGAGCGCATCGAGGGCGTACGCGATTCGCTGCGTGCGATGTTTGAGTCCTAGCGCCCGGCGTGCGGGTGCCACCACGTGGCACGGCGCGCAAGGGTGACCGCGTTGGACGCCACGCCGTCGCGCTGGCGCAATTATGTGGTGTTGGCCTGCATTGTGTTGGCTGGGGAGGCTATTTTTAGCCTGCCGTTCCATGTGCCACGTTTTTTCCGACCGACCGTTCTGCAGACTTTGGGGTTAACTAACGCCGCCTTGGGCGATGCCTTCGCGGTGTATGGCTTGACCGCCATGGCCAGCTACCTGCCGGGGGGCTGGTTGGCCGATCGTTGGTCAGCGCGGCGCCTGCTCAGCGCCTCCTTGTTGGCCACTGCGGGCGGCGGCTTTTATTTCGCCACGCTGCCCAGCATCCAAGGATTGACGTGGCTGTACGCTTATTGGGGTGCAACCACCATCCTGCTGTTTTGGGCGGCGATGATCCGCGCGACCCGCGACTGGGGTGGCGAGCTGCGACAGGGCCAAGCTTTTGGCGTGCTGGAAGGTGGGCGAGGGCTAGTCGCGGCGGCTTCGGCGAGCCTCGCCGTTGGGGTGTTGGCGCAGGCGCTGGGTGGTGCCACGGACCTCACCGCACTGCGCGCCGATGCACTGCGTGCCGTGATCTATTTCTACACTGCCGTCACCCTCTTGGCGGCCCTACTGTGCTGGTGGTTCATTCCTGACTCCGCACCCTCACGAGCCTCGGCGTCAGCCAAGGGCGAGGCTTGGTGGCGGGGCTTGGGTGATGTTTCGTTGTGGCTGCAGGCGGGGGTCGTGGTGGCGGCCTACTGCGGTTACAAGGGGATCGATAATTACGCACTCTACGCGGTGAGCGCTTTTGGTCTGGATGAAGTGGCAGCGGCGGCGTTATTGGCCAAGGCCGCGTGGCTGCGGCCGGTGGCAGCACTGGGCGCCGGTTTACTCGCGGACAGGGTTCGTCCGAGTATCACGTTAATCGGTATTTTTTTGCTTGCCGCGGCCAGCGTGGCGGTACTAGCCGGCGCCGCCCCGAGCCCCATGCTCCGCGGCGTGCTCATGGCCAATGTGTTGTTGAGCGTGGCGGCGGTCTATGCGCTGCGCGGGGTTTATTTCACGCTGATGCAAGAATCTGGCGTGCCGAGCAGCCGCACCGGGGCGGCTGTAGGGCTGGTTTCGGTGGTGGGATTTACCCCGGATGTTTTTTTCGCACCCATTGCGGGCCGCCTGCTGGACGCACATCCCGGTGTGGTGGGTCAGCAGCAGTACTTCGCGTTGTTGGCTGGTATTGCACTGGTGGGTGCCGTGCTGGCCGCCGCCTTGACGCTACGCTTGCGCCCCTCACGCCTTATCCCGCCGGCGGGCGGCACGCCATAGGACCGGGCGGTCGTGATGTTTGCGCGGTAGTAAACATCCCCGGCGTGTGGCAGGCCTGAATGGTGCGGCAAGGCTGCCCTAGCGCTGGGTGATTCGCCCGCTAAGCGATGCGCGACCCGCGCAGTGCGGCGGGCGACCGCAACCCTCCAACGATCGCCGTGCCCAAGCGCGCATTGTCGTTGCCCCTGCGTGCGGGTGACGGCGCTACTGTTAACTTCACACGCTTTTTAAGCGGTTCTCCCTGCACACCCGGAGAGGTTTTAGCGCCAGATAAATCCCGAAATACAGGTGTTAAAGAGCGTGCCGGTAAAATTTCTGGCGGCTTGTGGGGAGGCGGCGCTGGCCGCTCCAAAACAAACGTGTAAAGGCAGTAAATGTTCTTCGCGGGGGTGGCAATAACGTGCTTCTGGCGCTAGTTGCCACTGTTCCAGACTGGCTTGCCGGGCCGCGGCGCTCCCGTCGGCGGCGGTCAAAAGTTGCGTGAGCCAGTCATCAAATTTCTCGCTGCGACCTCTCACTTCCGGCTCACCAGAAAAAAACGCCTGCATATTATGAAAAGACAACCCAGACCCAATGATCAACACGCCATCCTCCCGCAAGGGCGCGAGAGCCCAGCCTAAGGCGATGTGCGCGGCCGGATCGAGGGATTTTAATAACGACAGTTGGACCACTGGAATGTCTGCGGCGGGGTGAATCAACATCAGCGGCACAAAAGTGCCGTGGTCGAAACCTCGCGAGGGATTGAGTGACGCGGCAATTCCCTGCGCGCTGAGCAGTTCAATCATTTTATTGGCAAGTTCGGCATTGCCGGGGGCCGGATATTGGAACTGGTAACTTTCTGGCGGAAAACCAGAATAATCGTAAATCATGGCGGGCGCCGCCGCCGAGGACACAGTGGCAACCGGCTCTTCCCAATGCGCACTGATCATCAACAGCGCTTTGGGGCGGGGTAAGTGCGCGCCTAGCGTTTGTAAAAATGCCGTTAACGCACGGTGATTTTGATCGCCCAATACCGGCAATGGGCCGCCCCCGTGCGGAATATAAAGTACCGGCATGAGAGGGGTTGAATCGTCAGTCTCGTGCTTGAATCCGCTCATTAAGATTTCCATTCAATAAATTAGACGACGTAAATCGGGGCGGCACGGGTCATTCGGGCCCAGACACCGCACATTGGTGCGCGCTGATTATCATTGTCTCACTGCGCCATGGCATGGCCTAGGCTGGGCGTGTGTTGGGCGTGTGTTGGGCGTGTGTTGGGCGTGTGTTGGGCGTGTGTTGGGCGCAAAGCGCCCTGCGCAGTTTTCGGCAAAACCTAAGGCCTTGGGTCGACGGGTGGATGCCTTGCGGCCCGTTTAGCTAGGTGTTTGGTAACCGGTGAACTGGACTGGGATGCGGCGGATATCCGCCAGCGCTTCGCTGGGCAGATCCGAGGTAATCGCCGAATTAATACTCGCGGACACGGCGTCACTTACCCCGCCAAAACGCTGCGCTATCCTGCCCGCGATTTCCGCATGGGTGCCTACCGCGGCAAAAAGATGGACCACCTCATCGGGTATGAGGCTCGTCATTTCGGTCCATTTTCCTTGTTTGGAGAGCACGTTTAGCGCCCGACCCAGGTCACCCAAACCGTGCAATTCCAACACCGGCCAGTAGGCCGGGGTGGAACCGTAGAACCCTAGGCGCGCCCGCACCCACTCAAACATTTTGGCGACCGCTGCCGCGTCGGGTCCGGTGGCAATGAAGCCGCCACCCACCATTTCAAACTGTGCCAAGCGGCGCCCGCTGCTTGCTAGGCCTTCCCGCAGATGCGGCAAGACCACTTCTTCTTGGTAGCGACGCGTACAGAAAGGATGCAGTTGCACGCCATCCGCCACTTCACCCGCCAAACGCAGCGACTTAGGTCCTACCGCGGCCAGTGTAATGGGCACCATCGGTAGGCCGCGCGAGGGCGGCACAAAATTAGGCGTCATCAAAGTAAACCGATAGTGCTGACCTTCGAAGCGGAGCTTCTCGCCGGTTTCCCAGGCCCGCCAAATGGCCCGCAGCGACAGGACGTATTCGCGCAGGCGCGCCATCGGTGCCACCCACGGGACACTGAAGCGCTTTTCCATATGGGGCCGAATCTGCGGGCCCAGACCTAACACAAAGCGGCCCCGCGAGGCGACTTGCAGGTCCCACGCCGCATTAGCAACCACCATCGGGCTGCGCGGGAAAGCGATGGCGACGGCCGTGCCCAACGTCATTCGGTGGGTTGCCACCGCCGCCACCGCCAACGCCAGAAAAGGGTCATTGCGATTTTCTTGGGTCAGCACGCCGTCGAAGCCCTGCATCTCCGCGGCTTGTGCTGCCTCGGGCACGCTGCGCAAATCTTCCTGGGGCAGGCTAGTCAGTATCCGCATGGTCTCTCTCCTCGGAGTTTTGCTGCGCGCCCGCCGGGGTGGGGCGCTGGTTCTGTCGGTCCCCGCCGGCGCGAGTCTACCGTTCGCTGAGGCGCTGGTTGAGTGCGCATCACCAGCCCCTTGGCGGCCGCGTAGAACCCGCGCTGTGGACCCCAAAAGTTGCTTGCGAGGGGTCTCGATTCACCGCTATTGGGTTTGGTTTTTCGAGGATTTTGCGGGCTTAGGTGCCGAGTTCGGCGGCGTCGTGCGGTCTTTGCCCGGCGCCGATTGGGCTGTGGGCTGCGAAGTTGGGCGTGGCGCGGGCTGCGCAGTTGGGCGTGGCGCGGGCTGCGCCGCTGGGCGTGGCGCGGGCTGTGCCGCTGGCCGCGGCGTGGGCTGTGCCGTTGGGCGTGGTGCGGGCTGTGCAGTTGGGCGTGGCGCGGGCCCATTAGTGGGCTGGCGCACGGGACTCGGTTGGGCTGGGGTTGCGGGTTTGACACTCGCGGGTGGCCAGTTGTTGTTGGCGTCCTGCGCCCGGACTTTGGGTGCCTCGCGGGGTGGCGGGGCGCCCTGATAGTTAGGTCGGCCTTGCCCAGCGGGCGGACCGCCCGGCGGCACTGCCGGTGCGGCAACGGGTGGGCGTGAGGCGGGCCGGTATTGGACATCCACGCGCGCGCGCACGGGTGCTGCGACGAGGGCCGGGCGGGGCTTGCTGCCAGCGGATAGATTTTG
>CAIPNE010000310.1 GCA_903866355.1 uncultured Gammaproteobacteria bacterium | reverse complement strand
CGCGGCTCTGCAAGCGCAGGATCAGCGCTAGCTGAGCGCGCTCGCGTTGGAGGAGGTGGGCGAACTCGTCGGCTTGTTGTGCTAATTCGCTACGGGCTTGCTCGCTCAAGGCCTGCGCCAGTTGGCCCGCCAGCGCCGCGCCCAAGCTATTGAGCGCGTGGAAGTCGAGCCAGCCAAAGATGCTTAGCGGCCCCAGCCCAATGGCCAGCAGCAACCACAAGAGCTTGCGGCGAATACTGCGACGAGGTCGCGACATCAGGCTTGAGTTCGTAGAATGCGCGACACTAAAAAAACAACCGGGTTTCGGGGCTCCAGCATAACGCCTCGCGAGGCGGCCGTCGGGGCCTGCGAGGTTGGTTGGTTCCACAATTTTTCGCACCCAGAGCCGCTTTTCCTGATGGACACTGCGACCCTCGCCAAGGCCCCCCTCATACCATGTCCATAGCGAACGCCATGACCCCCCTTGCCCGTTATCAACAACAGCTCGCGGTGGGTGGTTTTACCAGCGATCCGGCACAGGCCCGTGCCATAGACCACCTCCAACGCATTTACGTCGCGTTGCTGCAACCAGCGCCCACTGGGTTTTGGCAGCGGTTGCAGGGCCGCGCCGCGCCGCCCCAAATTCCGGGACTGTATTTGTGGGGATCGGTAGGCCGCGGCAAAACCATGCTGGTCGATTTTTTCTACGAGTGTCTGCCGCCGGCCAGCCGTCGACGTCTCCATTTTTATTCGTTCATGCGGGCCGTGCATACGGAATTGAGCACGCTGGTGGGGGTTGAAGACCCCTTGCAAACGGTGGCTCGCCGGTGGGCGAGCGGATTGCGCGTGCTGTGTTTGGACGAATTTCACGTGACCGATATTACCGACGCCATGCTGTTGGGCAGATTGCTGCACGCCTTGCTGGATTTAGGCGTGATTCTGGTCACCACCTCCAATGATGCGCCCGACCAACTTTATCCAGGTGGCTTGCAACGCGAACGCTTTTTGCCCGCGATTGCCCTTTTGAAGGAACGCTTGGAGGTCGTGCAACTGGTGGGGAATCTCGACTACCGGCTGCGCACGCTCACGCAAGCTGCCGTGTATTACGTGCCAGACGATGCGACGAGCACAGCGGCGTTGGCCGAGCGCTTCGTGGCGCTTACCGGTGCGCAACCCCTACCCGCGTGGTTGACGGTAGAAGGTCGCCCACTACGTGTCCTCGCCCACAGCGACGGGGTGGTTTGGTGTGACTTTGCCGACCTGTGTCGTGGGCCGCGCAGCACTTACGATTACATAGAACTGGGTCGTTGTTTCCACACGCTCGTACTCAGCGGTGTGCCCGCGATGGGTGACGACGACAACGACGCGGCGCGACGTTTCATCAACTTGCTCGACGAACTCTACGACCGCAGCGTGAAGTTGCTGGTGGGCGCGGCGGCCGAACCCGCGGGCCTGTACCACGGCGCCAAGCTGGCGCCGGCTTTCCGGCGAACCCTAAGCCGCCTCGCCGAAATGGCTTCGCACGAGTACCTCGCAAGACCTCATATTTCAAGATAATCATGTAGATACAAATTGTATTTGACATTAAATCTCATGTAATTATCCTAACGCCCCAAGCAGCATACCTTCCTCATGGAAAGGTAAATTTAAGGAGGGGCTTTTGAACCAGACCGACCGTGCCATGGCACGACTGCTCAATTCTCGCTACGGCGACGGCGCACTGTACGCACCGCATGCACGCAGCTGCGACACCCAGCAACAAGCGGTCGCTGCGGGATTCGTCAGTGAAGAAGGTTTTGTCACGCGCAAGGGCCGAGCCTTTGTCGCGCGCACCAATTCCCTCACGCTCTGCGTGAGGGAGTAGACAGGGCAACCTGTTACCAGCGTATTAGGGCTGCTTCGTGCAGCCCTTTTTTTTGCGCGGTCGGCAGGACCTGGTGCTGCTGACGATGCTGGGGAAACCCACGGGGTACGGGACACCCATCACGGGGTACGGGACACGGGGTACGGGACACCCATCATCGGGACCGCGGCACGGCACGGGGTACGGGACACCCATCATCGGGACCGCGGGATACGAGGCGGGATACGGGACACCCATCATCGATCATCGGGACCGTGATACCGCGGGATATGGGAGCGGGATACGGGACACCCATCATCGATCATCGGGACCGTGATACCGCGGGATATGGGAGCGGGATACGAGACGCTGGGGGCAGTTATGCAGGCAGTTACGGGACACCCATTCATCAGGCACCCATTCATCAGGCCAGCAGTTACGCAGTTACGGGACGGACAGCCATCCCGCCATGACCAAGAGCCCGATATGG